>CAKUSI010000091.1 GCA_934678955.1 uncultured Austwickia sp.
CTACTCCATTGGCGGCGGTGTTCAGCACGGCGAGAGCGCTGCCGACGCGGTTCGACGGGAAGTCTTGGAGGAGACCGGTGTTCACATGGACATCAACCGCTTGGCCTTCATCCACGAGAACTTCTTCCGCGACTCAGATACACCCTCTCTCGCTGGTCGCTCCTGCCACGAACTGTGCTTCTACTTCCTCATGAAGTTCGACCCGAAGGTCACCCTGAGCACCCAGCCAAGCGTGACCAGCGACGGCCAGATCGAGAGGCACGAGTGGGTGCAGCTTGAGGAGTTTGGGGTGACCGCGCGGATGTATCCCACGTTCTTCACGACGGAACTGGCAGCGCTCGGACCCCACCCAAAGTGGATCACTACCCACGAAGACTCGGCGTAGGATGCTTCCCGCGAACGGGCCCTAGACGTTGAAGCGGAACTCGACCACGTCACCGTCGGCCATCACGTACTCCTTGCCCTCCATGCGCACCCTGCCGGCGGCCTTGGCCTCAGCCATCGAACCGGCGGCGACCAGGTCGTCGAACGACACGACCTCGGCCTTGATGAACCCCCGCTGGAAATCGGTGTGGATCACCCCCGCGGCCTGCGGCGCGGTCCATCCCTGGCGGATCGTCCAGGCGCGGGATTCCTTGGGCCCGGCGGTCAGGTAGGTCTGCAGGCCGAGCGTACGGAAACCGGAGTGTGCCAACTGGTGCAGGCCGGGCTCGCTGACCCCGACCGACTCGAGCAGTTCGGCGGCCTCCTCGTCGTCGAGCTCGGCCAGGTCGGCCTCGAGTTTGGCGTTGAGGAGGATCGCCTCCACGGGGGCCACGAGCGAGGACAGCTCGGCGTGGAGGGCTTCGTCGGTCAGCTGGTCCTCGTCGACGTTGAACACGTAGAGGAACGGCTTGGTCGTCATCAGCCCCAGCTCGCGGATCGCCGCGGGGTCGACCCCGGCCTCGGCACCCTTGGCGAAGAGGGTGTCGCCGCGCTCCAGGACCGACTGCGCCACCAAGGCCGAGTCCAGCACCGCCTTGTCGGTCTTCTTGCCCTTGACCTCCTTGTCGAGGCGCGGGATTGCCTTTTCCAGCGTCTGCAGGTCGGCCAGGATCAGCTCGGTGTTGATCGTCTCGATGTCGTCCTTGGGGCTGACCTTGCCGTCGACGTGCGTCACGTCGTCGTCGGCGAACACGCGGATGACCTGGCAGATCGCGTCCGCCTCCCGGATGTTGGCCAGGAACTTGTTGCCCAGCCCCTCCCCCGTGCTCGCGCCGCGCACGATCCCCGCGATGTCCACGAACGAGACGGTGGCCGGGATGATCTTCTCGCTGTGGAAGATGCCTGCCAGCGTCTGCAGGCGCGGATCGGGCAGTGGCACCACCCCGACGTTGGGCTCGATCGTCGCGAACGGGTAGTTCGCCGCGAGCACGCTGTTCTTCGTCAGCGCGTTGAACAGGGTGGACTTGCCGACGTTGGGCAGTCCGACGATTCCGATCTCCAGGGCCACAGGCCGGGAGTCTACCGGTGCGGCCGGAGACCCCCATCGCCCGCCGTGGCAGGGGCGCTCGCTGGCGGACGAAGGCCGGTACGCCGCGTCGGTGCAGGTCGTAGCGTTGTCAGACCCCGCTGCAACGGTGTCCGCATGACGATCTCACCCCTGGCCTTGATGGCGGTGATCCTCGCGGCGGCCGCGATCGGGGCCGCCGTGGCCTGGCTCGCCGCCGGTGCGCGCGCGGCCGCGGCGGTGGCGCGGCTGCGCGGGGAGCGCGATCTACTCGCACAACGGGAGGCCGATCTCGCCGACCGCCTCGAGCTGGCGGCCGACGCACGGGAGGACGACCGGGCGGTCGCCGCCGCCCTGGCGCCTCTGCGCGAGGCGATGGTGCGCGTGGAGCGACAGGTGGGGGCGCTGGAGCGCGACAGGGCCGAGCAGTACGGTTCGCTGACCGAGCGATTGACCGAGGTGGGCACCCAGACAGGGGCCCTCCGAGCCCAGACCGCGGCGCTCACCGGCGCCCTCAACGCCTCGACCGTGCGCGGCACCTGGGGCGAGGCCCAACTACGCCGCGTCTGCGAGCACGCCGGAATGCTGCCGCGGTGCGACTTCGACGAACAGGTCAGCGCGATCGCCGCCCACGGGGCCAGGGTCCGCCCGGATCTGGTCGCGCATCTGCCTGGGGACCGGTGTCTGGTCGTCGACGCGAAGGCGCCCCTGTCCGCGTTCCTCGCCGCTCAGGCCGACGGGTTGCCGGAGGCTCGACGCACTGAGCTGCTGGCCGAGCACGCGGGGGCGCTACGCGGCCATGTCGAGGCGCTGGCGGCCAAGCGCTACTGGTCCGCCTTCACGACCGCTCCCGAGCTGGTCGTCTGCTTCGTCCCAGCAGACGCGATCCTGGCGGCTGCGCTCGCCGCCGATCCGGGGCTCTACGACGACGCCGCGGCCCGCAAGGTGGTCCTGGCGAGCCCCGCGACGTTGCTGACGTTGCTGCGGACCGCCGCGTACGCGTGGCGCCAGGACGCGCTCACCGCGAGCGCACGGGAGCTGCTGTCCCTCGGCGATGAGTTGTACGCCCGGCTGGGCACGCTCGGCGGGCACCTCACCCGGATGGGGTCATCTCTGCGCCGCTCCGTGGAGACCTACAACTCCCTCGTGGGCACGCTGGAGTCCCGCGTCCTCGTCACCGCTCGGCGCATGCACGACCTCGGACTGGCGGGCGACGAGCCACCCGGGTCGAGCACCCTCGACGCCGCGCCCCGCCCTTTGACCGCTGCGGAACTGATCGATGCAGTGGAGGCAGAGCTGGCATCCGATGAGGTGAACGGCGCGGACCTGGCCCTGCCTCGTCAGGTCGGGTCGGACCAGAGCGCCCGTCCGGCCCGCGCGTCATGAGGGGCGGGACGCCACAGGGAATCCTGAGTCTCCTCGACCGGGGCCCTGCGCCGCCGCGGCGCAAGCTTCTTGATCCGGTCCGCCGCTTTCGGGCGGTCGGCCGGGCGGACACGTCGCTGCAGATCCGCGTGATCCAACAGGGTCTCGACGCTTGCGCCGTTCAGCTGCGGTGTCCACGTGATCACGTCGTCGCCGCTGAACACGACCCAGACGGGCGAGCCCTCGTAATAGACCTTGAGGACGCTGCCGTCGGCAAGCGTCTTCGCGTGGGCGAAGGCCGCGTTCCGCGCGTGCTGGGCCGCCCACGCCTTCTTCGCCGCCTCCTGGGCCGGCTCCTTGGCGACCTTGACCGCGACGGCGATCTGCGGGCCGTACTTCACCGCGTACTTGAGGCCCTTGCCGATCATCCCCGCTGTCCCCGCCATCGTCCGCTGACTCCTTCCTCCGCACGCCGTCCCCGGCCCGCGGCTGCTCGTCTTACTCGCTGCCCCCGATTGTCGCCGAACGGCTCACGTACCCACCACTCGCAGGTATATCTCCACCAGGTGGGAAGCGATGGCCGCCGGGCCGTATCGGTCGACGGCCACCCTCCGCCGCTCATGATCCGCCGCCTGATTCGAGCAATCGTCGCCGGCCTGGTCGGTCAGTGCGCGGGCGAGAACCCCGGCCAGGACCTCCGGGTCGTCACCCTCGACCAGCTCGCCGAGCCCCGGACCGGCGATGTCCCGCGGTCCCCCGCTGTCCGTCGCCACGAACGGCACGCCCCCCGCCAGCGCTTCGATCATCGTGACCCCGAACGTCTCGACCGCGCTCGCAGAGACCAGCAGGGAGGCGCCGGCCAGCTCGTCCACGATCTGTTCCCTCGTGAGCTGACCGCACAGCACGCCCCGCCCCCCATCCCGCGACCCCACGCCGAGCGAGTCCGCCAACGCGACCAGCACGTCCCGGTCCGGCCCCGAACCCACAATCCTCAGCGGGTGCCGCTCGCGCAGGTCGGAGGGCAAGAGCGCGTACGCCCGCAACACCAGATCCATGCGCTTGTGCGGCGTGAGCCGACCGATCGACACGATCGACCCACTGCGGGATGCCTCCGGCGACCGCAGCCGGAAGTCGTCGACCATCACCACGTTCGGCACCACGTCGACCCGATCGTGAGCCACCGGCAACCCGCTGGCCAATGTGGAGCTGACCGCGATCACCGCGTTCGCGCCCCCCAGCACCCGACGCGCCGCCGCGACTTCACGCGGCGCGTACTGATCGCGCAGGTACGCGGTCGAATGCTCGGTCACGACGTAGGGAACCCTGAGCGCCGCCGCGACATCCGCCGCCGCCAGTCCGGCCGGAAAAACGTTGTGCGCGTGGATGACATCGGGCAGCCCTCGGTCAGCTGCCGCGCCCATCGCCGTGCGCATCCTCCGGCGGGCCACCGCGATCCCGGCCGCGTCGTGTGCCACGCGAGCAGCCAGAAGCGCCTCCTTCCGAACCCGCGCGGCTACGGTCGAGACCGGCCGGTTGACCGGTTCCTTCACCGCGGCTCCCGCGTGGTGGTCCTCGTGACGATCTCCGGGGGAGGCTTCGGCACCCCTCGGCCGTCCCGGGCGCGGCAGCCGGCCGAGCAGCGCGCGCAGCGCCGGTCGCGCTGCGTTGGCGGCGGGACGAAGGCTCGGCGGGCACGACTCGAACACCTCGACGTCGTGGCCCTCCGCCCGCAAGGCCGCGACTTGGTCCGCAACGAAACTGCCGCGTCCCGGCTTTTCCTGCGACGGGTACTCCCCCGCCACGACCCAGATCCTCATGCTGATCTCCTCATCCTCGCCGCCCGTGGCCTTCCCGCCACCTGCGTACGCCCACGTGCTAGGTCGTGGCCACCAGCACGCACCTCACGCGCGGAGGGCCCGCAGCACGCCCACACCGCCGAGCACCGCCGCGGCAGCCGAGGCTGCCAGCGAGCAGGCCACGTAGGCGGTCATGCCCAGGGCGTCGCGTCCCACCTGGGAGAACCCCCAGGCGGCCACAATCAGCAGCAAAGGCCACGCGACCACTCCCCAGGCTGTCCGTGTCGAGGCGCCGCTCAGCCGGATCACCCAGATGATCCAGTAGAGGCAGATCAAGAGCCCCATCAACGAGTAGACCTGGACGCCGAGCATCGGGCCCCCGATGACGAGCCCCAGCGCCAACGCGGGGAACCGCAACCCCGCCTCGATCCAGGCCAGCGCGAAGAGCCGTCGGACCTCGTTCTTCACCGTCGCGTAGCCCGACAGCGGGGAGGACGCGAAGTTCACCATGAGCCACGGCGCGAGGATGCCGGAGATGTAACCGGCCGTCTCCCATTTGTGGTCCGGCCACGCGAGAACGAACGCCTCCCGACCGAGAAGAGTGATCGGCATGAAGATCACGAGCGCGATCCAGAGCAGCACCCGCGCCAAGCGCACCATGTGCTGCGAGGTGTCCTGCTCGGCCCTGTGCATGGCGGCAAACCGGGTATAGAACACGCTGGCCACGGCCTGACCCAGCAGGGCGACCGGTACGGACAGCAACCGCTGCACGAACCCGAACTGGCCCGCGAACCCGACGCCGTAGAGAGCGGTCATCACCAGCGCGACCCCGCCCACCGTGAGCGCGTTGAGCATGGCAGGGACCAGGGTCCACGTGGGGATGTGAGACCAGCGCCGAAGGAGCCCGTACCGCACCGGCCCCCGCAGCTTGAGCCCGCTGGCCCGCAGCATCATGCCGCAGGACAGCAGCCGCCCGAGCCCATACCCGAGACCGAGCCCCGACGCGAGGAAACCGGCCCGGCCGAGCCCTATCTGTGCTCCGGCCATCGCCACGGAGCCCACCACGTTCGCGTCACTCATCTGCCGGAACTGCTGGCGCCGGCTCAGGTGGCCGCGCAGCACCGCGAATCCCGCCGATGCCCACACCACGAACGGCGCCACCTGGACCGATACCCGGAACGGCACCGGGATGCTGTCACCGGCCAGGGTGAGGACGAGAGCCAACGGGATCAAGACGAGGCTGAGGGCGCTCGCGAGCGCGAGCGCCAGCCGCGCGAGATCCTCGGCCTCCTCCTCGTCGTCCGCCAGCGGTATGGCCATCTCCAGACGGAAGGTGGCCAGCATGGCCACCACGGTGGCGAAGGAGACCAAGTTGGCGAAGACGCCGTAGTCCTCGTCGGAATAGATGACGCCGATCACGAGCTGAGCCACGACGCCCACGATCATGACCACGACGGTGCCCCCGCCGAGCTGTGCCACGTGCCGGCCCGCGCCGCCCTGCCCGAGTCGGCCCAGCGCGACCAGCCGGGCCCAGCGGCCCGGCTCACGTCTCGGTTCGGTGCTCGTCACCGGATCGACAGCCCCCGCTCAGCCGCGCAGGACGGCCAACACCGTGTCCGCGAGGATCCGCAGGTCACCGAGGAAGGTGCGTTCCCGCACGTACGCGGCGTAGAGCGCCGCCTTGCGCGGGAGGATCGAGGTCACGTAGTGACCCTCGGGATCCGAGGCTGCCGCCAGCTCGTCGGCCTCGTTGCGGAACGCGATGCTGCCCGGGTCGGTGATCCCCGGGCGGACGGACAGAATCTCGTCACGCAACTCCTCCGGCCACCGCGCCACATACACCGGCACTTCCGGTCGCGGCCCGACCAGGCTCATCGAACCGACCACCACGTCCCACAGCTGCGGCAGCTCGTCGAGCTTCGTCTTGCGCAGCACCGCGCCCACCCGGGTGACGCGTGAGTCGCCCGTCGCGCTCACCAGCGAGCCGTCGTGGTCGACACGCATCGTGCGGAACTTGTGGATCCGGAACGGCGCGCCGTGCAAGCCGACGCGCTCCTGGCGGAAGATCGCGCCACCAGGACTCTCCGCTGCGATGGCCGCCGCGACGACGCCGAGCACTGGCGTCGAGAGGACCAGGCCAACGCCTGCGACCACCACGTCGAACGCGCGCTTGGCCGCCGGAGAGTCCAGCCCCCGCTGCGTGGGGGCGATCGCAGGCGCCGCGCTCACGACAGCACCGACCGCACCGCATCGACGACCTTCTCGCGCTGCTCCTCGTTCATGGAGGAGAACAGCGGCAGGCTCACGACCCGGCCGAACTCGCGCTCGGCCACCGGGTACTCCCCGGGCGTCAGGCCATACCGGTCCCGATAGTAGGGATGCCGATGCAACGGGATGAAGTGCACGCTGCAGCCCACCCCCGCCTCCGCCATCCGCTCGATGAAATCGTCGCGGCCGAGCGGGGCGTCCTCGTGCAGCCGCGTCGCGAAGACGTGCCACGCATGCTGGGTGCCGTCGGGCTCGCCGTCCAGACCGGGCTCGGCGGGACACTCCACAGGCAGGTCCGCGAACGCCTCCCGATAGCGAGTGGCCAATGCCCGCCGCGCCTTCCACATCGCCTCGCTCCGGGCCAGCTGCACTCGCCCCATCGCCGCCGCCGGGTCGGTGAGGTTGTACTTGTAGCCCGCCTCGACCACCTCGTAGAACCAACTCGGCGCCGTGCTCCGGTAGCGCGCGAAGACGTCACGGTTGATCCCGTGCAGCCGCATCGTCCGGGTGCGGCCGGCCATCTCCGGGTCGCGCACGACGACCATGCCGCCCTCGCCCGTGGTCATGGTCTTGGTGGCATAGAAGCTGAACACGACGGCCTCAGAGGTGCCCTGGCCGATCAGCTCGCCCCGGGAGCGCGCCGGGAAGGCGTGCGCGGCGTCCTCCACCACCTTCAACCCGTGGCGGGCCGCGAACTGCGCGGTGGCCTCCCGGTCGACGGGGAACCCCGCGAAATGCACCGGCATCACGGCCTTGGTACGCGGCGTGACGGCCCGCTCGGCGGCGGCGTAGTCGATATTGAGGCGCACGGGATCGACGTCGACGATGACCGGCTCCGCGTCCAGATAGCGCACGACCTCCGCCGTCGCGGTGAACGTCCAGTCCGGCACGAGGACCTCGTCGCCTCGCCCGATCCCGCAGGCATCGAGGGCGAGATGCAGGCCGGCCGTCGCCGAGTTCACCGCGATCGCCGTCACGCCACCGCCGAGCGCGGCCGCGAACTCCTCCTCGAACGCCGCCGCGCGTGGTCCCGTCGTCAGCCACCCGGACCGCATCGCCTCGACGACGGCTTCGATTTCTTCCTCGCCGATGTCCGGCAGAGCGAACGGTACGAAACCGGCCTGCGACACGAATCCTCCTCTGGCACTGTCGGAGAGCCCTACACGACCCTCTCCCACCCCGTCGGTAGGCTACCTCCCGGGATTCCGTCCGGGGGAGCGGCACGGCCGCCTGCAGGGGAGGGCACCACGTGAACGACGAAGGACGGGTACGCGGACCGGCGCGCGCGTTGCTCGCGCGCTACCCGCTGGCGCGCAAGGCACTCGTCGCGGTGCCGGCACTGGCCGCCGCCGGACCGTTCGCCTCGATCAGCCCGGGCGCGTCGGGATTCCCCTACCTCTATCGCGTCCTGTGGGTCTTGCTCGCGCTGGTGGCCATCCCGCTGGCCTTCACCAAGGAGGTGCGGACCCGGCTCATCCCACGCCTGTTCACCCTCCTCGTCGTGTGGTGGGTCATCTGGACACCCATCACCCTGCAATGGAGCCCGACCCCCAGAGTCGGCCGCACCGAGATCTTGGCGAGCGTGGCCTCGCTGCTCGGAGCCTGGGTGGTGCTCATCGTGACGAAGGGGAGCTCCCGCTCGCTGCGCTACCTCCGCGCCGGCTTCGTCGCCGCGTTCGTGATGACCCTGCTGGTCGTACTGTGGGAATTCGTCACCGGCGAGCATCTTCCGGCCATCACGGGCGTGCAGGAGTGGTTCTTCTCCCTCTACCTGGTCTCCGGGACGTTCACCAACCCCAACGGCCTGTCGAACTTCCTGCTGGTCTGCGTCGCCGTGCTGGTGGCACAGCTGGCCCGGGAGGTGAGCGTGCCCCACCCCCGACGCGCCCTGGCCGACGCGTATGAGCTCGACCAGCCCCTCACGCCCGCCGACGACGGAGCGGCCACGGCCTCCGCCTTCCCCCGGCACACCTCCCGGGGGGCCCGATGGCGGGTCTGCGGACTCGTGGCGCTCCTCGCCTTCGCCGTCTACATACTCATGCTCACCGGCAGCCGCGCCGGGATGATGGTCTCCACGCTGCTGTTCCTCCTCGGGGCGGCGTGGTGCCTCGCCGCAAGTCCTCGGCGCGTGGTCGCCCTCGCGCTCATCGGGCTGGCCGTGGCAGGTCCGGCGCTTTCGTTCACGTCCCTCGACCGATTGCGTCCCCCGACGGCCCTCGCCAAGACGCAGGGCGAGGAACCCCTCTCCGGCCACCACGTCGACACGCTCACCCGCCAGGAGATGGAAGCCGACTACGCCGCAGCCGACCGGATGCGGCTCGACCTGACGAAGTCGGGCGCGCGATCCCTGGCCGACGCGCCGCTGATCGGCAACGGCGCGGGGTCGTCCATGACCAAGTTGGAACAGGACGAGGAGTACGGGCCCGGCCTGGACCCCAAGGATCGCCGCATCATCAACCTGCACAACTCGTTCCTGGAGATGGGCGTCAACTACGGGCTCATCGGGCTGCTGCCGGTGATCCTGGTCAACGGGGGCGTCCTCGCGTTCGTGCTCCACCCGGGTCGGCTCGCCCGGCTGTGGCCCGATCCGAACGTCCTGGAGGCACTCGGAGTCCTGCTCGCGGTGGCCGTGACGAGCGTCATCGCCAGTTCGGCCGTGGGGGATCCCACCTTCTGGCTGTTCATCGCCTACGCGGGCGCCGTCGCATGGAACTATGCGGATGCGGACCGCGTCGCGCGGCCCGTCTCGCCGTCTCCGAACGGCGGTGGCCCCGCCCACCCCCTCGGTCCGACGGAGCCCGCCGAGCCGAAAGCGCAGCTATGAGGATCTCCATCCTGTCCCCCGTCTTCAACGAGGAGCAGCACCTGCCGGAGATGCTCGACTCGGTGCGCAGCCAGTCGCACGAGGACTGGGAGCTGCTCTTCGTCGACGACGGCTCGACCGACGGCACGGTGGCCCAGATCCAGGACGCGGCCCAGGCCGACTCGCGCATCCAGCTCGTGGCCCACGGCGCGAAGGTCGGCAAGGTCCGGGCGTTCAACCTCGCCTTCGAGGCGTCCAGCGGGTCGGTCATCGTCCTGCTCGCGGGCGACGATCGGCTGCCGCCGGAATCGCTCGCGGTGCGCAGCGCGGACCTGGCGTCCTGCCCGCCGGGATCGCGCGGGCTGGCCTCATACAAGCTCAAGACCTTCAGCGACGACCCCGGCTTCGACGGGATGACCCTGCCCCGCCGCGACGCCACGAGCATGTCCGGGGGGAGCCTCACCTTCAGCCGGGAGTTGGCGCAGATCGTCTTCCCGATCCCGGAGTCGCTTCCGAGCGAGGACATCTGGCTCGGGTTCGCCGGCCCCGCGGTGGCGGGCCGCCACGTCCAGCACCCGGTGGTCGTCCTCGAATATCGGATCCATCCCGGCAACTCCAACCCCCGCAACCGCTCGTTCGATGCGATGAGCGCCTCGATCGCGCCGCGCCACGAGGCATACAACCTGCTCCTGCAGCAGGACCGCTTCGAGCTCCCGGCGGATGTCCGTGAGCACTTGCAGGCTCTGTACGCCGCCGAGCTCGCGCGTCGCGAGGGAGGCACGACCCGCATCCTGCGGACGCGCGGACTGTCGCTGCCCGAACGCGCCTCGGTCGCGTCGATGTCGCGGCCTGACCTGTGGCGGCTGCGCGGTCGCTTCTACTCCGTGCTCTCCGGCTGGCAGGGCCGCTGACGCGCCGTGCGAGTCCTCGTTCTCGGTCGTGGCCTGCCCGGGCCGCGGCAGGAGTTGCTCGGCATCTTCGAGTTCCAGCAGGCGCGCGCGCTCGCGGCTGCCGGCCACGAGGTGGTGTATGGGGCGCTCGACATCCGCTTTCTCCACCACATACGGCCCTTCGGGGTGCGACGCACGGACGTCGACGGCGTGCACGTCGTGGAGCTGAGCCTGCCGCTCGGACGGTTGCAGTACGGCGGCGGCTACCGGCTCGTGGCCATGCTGTGGAACGTCTTGTACCGGGCCTGCGTGCGCGCCCACGGGCGCCCCGACGTGGTGCACAGCCACTTCATCGGCTGGTCCGCGGCGGCCGCGATGGGCAAGCGCCGACACGGGTACCCGCTGGTGGTCACCGAGCACACGTCGGGGTTGATGGCGCCGGAGCCACCGCGCTCGATGCTGCGCGGGATCGCGATCGCCTACCCGGCCGCGGACGTGCTGATCGCGGTCTCGCCCGCGCTGCAGGACCGCATCCGGGTCCTCACGGGGCGCGAGGCCGTCTACGTCCCCAATCTGGTCAACGTCGCGGACTTCGCAGGCCGGGCTCCGCGCCCGCACGCTCCCCGCCGGATCGCCTCGGTCGGCAACCTGCTCCCCCGCAAGCGGATGGACCTGCTGGTGGAGGCGTTGGCCCTCGCGAGCGCCGAGGACCCGTCGTTGCGGGACGTCGAACTCGTGATCGTCGGCGAAGGCCAGGAGCGCGGGCGACTCACCGAACGCATCGCCTCGCTCGGTCTGGACGGCCGGGTCTGCCTGGCCGGGGCGCTGCCCCACCCGCGGATAGCGGACCTCTTCGCGGAGTCCGATCTGTTCGCCCTCGCCTCGGAGCACGAGACGTTCGGGGTGGTGCTGATCGAGGCGATGGCCGCCGGGCTCCCGGTGGTCAGCACGCGCAGCGGCGGTCCCGAGGGCTTCGTCACGAAGGAGACGGGAATCCTGACTGGGCATGACGCCCATTCGCTGGCGGACGGGTTGGCCGCGGCTCTGGGGCGCACCTGGGACCGCGAGGCGATCGGTCGCTACGCCTTGGAGCACCACTCACCAGGCGTCGTCGCCGGGCGCCTGACGCAGTTGTACGAGCACGCCGTGGCCGCCCAGCCCCGCTGAGGGGCCCCTGCCCGCTGCGCGGGCACCCGACCATTTCCCGCCCACGGGCGGCAAGTGGCGGTCGACACCAGCGCGAACCCGCACCGATCCCGCCCACGGGCGGCAAGTCGCGAGGAACACCTGCCCGAACGCGTACCCTTCCCGCCCACGGGCGGCAAGT
>CAKUSI010000092.1 GCA_934678955.1 uncultured Austwickia sp.
CGTCGGCCCTCGGGGGCTCCCAGCTGGCGAACTCCGGGGCGCTGCGCCGGATCAGCGACTCCGAGGCGGCCCATCGTGCGGCCGACGCGGCGCGGGTCCTGCGCGGTGAGGCCGTGGCCACGACCAAGAAGACCGGGCGCACCTTCTTCTCCGGCCTGATGGCCACGCTGGGCATCCTCGGGGCTGCCGGCGCGGCCGCCTGGTTCTTCAACAAGAGGGCTGCCGAGCAGGATGACCCGTGGGCACGCCCGCTGGCCGAGCCGTACATCGACGACGTCGCGACGTCGACCCACGTCGGGGTCGACACGTATGAGCCAGCGGCGGGTCAGGTGAGCGAGGCGTCCTCCTACGAGGGTGAGCAGATCCCGACCGGTTCGGAGGCCGGCTGGAAGGCCGGTGCTCCTGGCGCCGCGACCGACGAATCGGTGATGGGGGCTGACGCCTCCAGCGGATCGGTGGCTGGCACGGACGCGGCCAGCGGCTCCGTGGCGGGCAGCGACTCCGGCGGCGTGCCCGCGGAGGAATCCGTGATCGGTGGCGACTCTGCGAATGACTCCGTGGCGGGCACGGACGCCGCCAGCGGTTCCATCGCCGGTGAAGACGGACAGCGCGAGAGCAGGAACTTCTGAGCCACGCCGCCGCGCTCGCCCTCCCGAAGAGGGCGAGCGCGGCGCTGTTCGACCTCGACGGCACGATCAGCGAGTCCGGACCCACGATCGTCGCCGCGCTGCGCGAGACCCTGGCCGAGCTGGGGGTTCCCGGTCCGGACGAGGGCGCCTACCGCGAGGTCGTGGGCCCGCCGTTGACCGTCAGCCTCCGTGAGGTGTTCGGGCTGTCGCCGGAGCAGATCGCTGCCGTGATCCCCCGCTATCGCGCGCTGCAACGCGCGCGCCTGCACGCCGTCCCCGCATACGACGGGGTTCCCGACCTGATCCGCGCGCTCGCCGCCGCCGGACTCCCCCTGGCGGTCGCCACCTCGAAGGTGGTGACGACCGCGGAGGAAGTGATCGAGGGGTACGGGCTGCGGGACTGCTTCGTCGCGGTAAGCGGCGCCCCGGTGGGCGAGGCGGGCGGGCTGAAGCATCTGGTGGTCGGGGAAGCGCTGCGTCAGCTGCGCACTGCGGGCTGTGACCTCGATCACTGCGTGATGGTGGGTGACCGGCACCACGACGTGGTCGGCGCGGCCGCCCACAAGATTCCGACGATCGCGGTGACCTGGGGTTATGGATCTCCATCGGAGTGGGAGGGGGCCGCGGGTGTGGCGCACACCACCTGGGAGCTCGCCGCACTGCTGGGGTGGGAACACGTCTTTGCGAGAACTTCGGCCCGCGAGGCGTAACGCGCTCGGGTCCACCGGCGATGGAGGGGGTGGTACGCCGGGTCGCACGGAGGGGGACGACCCGTCGACGAGTCACCGGTGTGGATCTGATGGTCCGTGGGGGGAGCATCAGGAGGCCGATGGAGGGCCCTGCCTCGCTTCGAGGCCGGGCCCTTCGTCATGCCTGGGCACGGACGCCCACGGTCGCCGGGACCGTGGATCGCCGCGGCGGGCCACGTCGAGCAGGAAGCACCGCCGACAGGACGCCGACGCGGCCGCGACCTTAAACTGTGCTCACGATCGGGGCAGGACCCCTGGTCGGTTTTGAACCAGGGTCGGTTCGTCGGCGTGATGCGATTCCCTCCGGAGGTCACATGGTGTCGCCCCAGATGTCCCGTCGCGCCTTCGTCGGCGGCCTCGGAGCGCTCGCGGCGGTCGGCCTCGTGGGCTGCTCGCGAAACAGTGAAGGGTCCGGTCGTGGGCCCACCGACGTCACATACCAACTGTCGTGGACGCATTCCGTGCAGTTCGGTGGCACGTACCTCGCCGCGGACCGCGGGATGTTCTCCGAGCAGGGCCTCAGCGTGCGGCTCGCGCCGGGCGGTCCGAACGTCGCCGGCGACGCGAACACGGTGAGCGGCGCAGCGCTGATGAACATCTCGGCCGCGGACGGGGTCGCCCGGTCCAACGCCGAGGGCGCCGACCTCGTGATCATCGGGGCGCAATACCAGAAGAGCCCGGTCACGATCCTGTCCCTGGCGAAGGCGCCGCTCACGAAGCCGCAGGACCTGGTCGGCAAGAAGATCGGCGTCGCGGGCACCGACACCCCGGGCCTCGAGGCGTTCCTCACGCTCAACCGCCTCGACAAGAGTCAGGTGCAGTTCGTGCCCAGTCAGTACGATCCCGCGGTCCTCACCGCCGGTCAGGTCGACGGCCTCTACTGCTTCTACAACGACCTGCCGGTGGCGCTCGCCGTCCGCGGCATCGAGGCCCACTCGATGTTGCTCGCCGATTTCGGTTACAACCCGATGAGCCAGACATACACGGTGCTGCGCTCCAGCCTGGAGGACCCCGCAAAGCGCGACCAGATCGTCCGGCTGTTCCGCGGCGACGCCCGTGGCTGGCAGGCGTACAAGGCCGATCCCGGGGCGGCCGCCGAGCTCACCGTGCGCGCCTACCCGGACGCGGGGCTCGACCTGGCGACGCAGCGCAAGCAGGCGCAGGTGCAGCTCGACATCATGTATTCCGACCTGACCGACCGGTCGGGCTTCGCCTCGTTCACCGGCGAGCAGGTGCAGGAGAACCTGCGGCTCTTCGAACTGCTCGGCATCAAGGGGGCCAGTGAGCGCCTCTGGGATCACTCCATTCTCGACGAGGTGTATCGGGACGGACCGACCGCGTGAGCGTGCCGCCCGCGGACCGGCCCGGGCCTGCGGGCGGGCCTGGAAGTGCGGATCGGCCGGCGGATCGTCCTGCGCCCGAGGTCGTGTGCGCGGCGGTCGCCAAGACCTTCCCCACGGCGGCGGAGCCCCTGATGGTGCTGCGCCCCCTCGACCTGACGCTGGAGGCGGGGTCGGTCACGGCGCTGGTCGGGCCGTCGGGGTGCGGCAAGTCGACGCTGCTTCGGATCATCGCGGGCCTGGAGCAGCCCGACCCCGGCGGCTCTGTCAGCATCGGCGGTGATGACCCGGCGTCCGTACGACGTCGCGGCGAACTGTCCATCGCGTTCCAGGACGCCTCCCTCCTGCCCTGGCGGACGACGGCGGGCAACGTCGCCCTGGCCCAGCGGCTGGCGGGCCAGCGCGTCGACCACGCCCGGGTCGCGGAACTGCTCGAGATGGTCGGGCTGGCGGGGTTCGAGAAGGCGCGCCCGGCGGAGCTGTCCGGCGGGATGCGGCAGCGGGCGGCGATCGCGCGCTGCCTCATCACCGGGCCGCGGCTGCTTCTGCTCGACGAGCCGTTCGGCGCGGTCGACGAGCTGACCCGGCGGCGGCTCAACATCGAGCTCCCGCCGCTGTGGTCCGGTGCCGTGACGACGACGCTGCTGGTGACCCACTCGATCTCCGAGGCGGTCCTGCTGGCCGACCGGGTGCTCGTCATGTCCGCGCGGCCAGGCGAGATCGTCGCCGACCTGCCCGTCGATCTGCCGCGACCGCGCCGGATGGAGCATCTGCACAGCGCGCGGTTCACCGAACTCGTCGAGCGCATCGGCGCGCTGCTCGGCGTCGACACCTTCGCCGACGCCCCGGGCTGAGCGTGGTCGTCCAGAGCGCGCCGCGCGAGCGAGCCGCGGATCGGGAGTCGCCGGTGGGCCGGCCTCGTGGCGCGGGGCAGAGGCCGTGGGCGGCGACGCTGCGACTCGCCGGCGGGTGGGTCCTCTTCCTTGGGCTGTGGGAGCTGCTGGCGCGGACCCTCCTCGCGGGTCGGCACCTGATCGGCACGCCGTCCGGCATCGTCGTGAAGCTCGCGGAGAACGCGGAGGTCTACGGGCGTGGGCTGGGCTACACGACCCTCGAGGCGTTGTGGGGTTACCTCCCTGGCAACGCGGCGGCAGTCCTGCTGGCGCTGCTGGTGGTGTTGCTGCCTGGTCTGGAACGCACGGTCCTTCGCCTGGCACTGGTCGTCTACTGCCTGCCGCTCGTCGCGCTGGGGCCGCTACTGCGGCTCGTCTACGGGTTCGGGGACGGGCCACAGATCACGCTGGCGGCGTTCGCGGTCTTCTACCTGACGCTGGTGCCGCTGCTGGTCGGGCTCCGCGCCGTGCCCCGGTCATGGCTGGACCTGACGGCCTCATACGGGCGGGGCCGGTGGACGACGCTGGTGACGATCCGCGCACGGGCCGCGCTGCCCTACCTGATGGCGGGCCTGCAGGCCAGCGTGCCGGCGGCCTTCCTGGGGGCGTTGGTCGGCGAGTTCACCGGCGCGGAGCGCGGGCTCGGTGTGCTGTCGATCCTCGCGCTGCGCAGCCTGGACACCGACGGGCTGTGGGCGTTGATGCTGCTCAGCACGGTGGTGTCGCTGATCGGGTACGGGATCGTGTCGTGGGTCGCGCGACGTCTGGCGCCCGAAGCGCCGACGGTGCTGCTGACGCCGCCCGGCGCCGAGCGGCCGCGCTCGAGGTGGCGTCGCTGGGTGGATGGGGTGTGGGGCGTGGCGGTGACGACCGCCCTCGTGATCGGCACTTGGATGGGGCTTTTCGAACTGACGGGCCTCTCCTCCTACTTCGCCAAGCGTCCGTGGGACGTGTGGGAGTGGTTGGTGGGCTCGCCCGCTTCGTCCGCGCACCGCGACGAGATCCTCACGGCGGCCGGGCAGACGGCGGCGGTCGCGATCCCCGGTTACCTCGCGGGGCTGGCAATGGGCGTCCTGCTCGCGGCCGGGTTCTCCCTGTCGACCCGCGTGCGTCGCACGCTGACACCCGTCGCCGTCGCACTGCGGTGCGTGCCGATCATCGCGATCGCGCCCCTGCTCGTGGGCGCGCTGGGTCGCGGGCCGCTCGGAACGGCCGTGGTGGTGGCGATCATGACGTTCTTCCCGACCCTGGTGTCCTGCCTGTACGGGCTCCGGCAACTGCCGGGGCAGGTCGCCGACGTGTTCGCGACGTACGAGACTCCTCCGGCCCGCGTCCTCCTCCTCGGACGGCTGCCCGCGATGGCGCCGGCCTTCTTCGCCTCCGCCCGCATCGCCGCACCGACCGCGCTGTTGGCGGCCACGGTCGCCGAGTGGCTGGCGACCGGCACCGGGCTGGGGCACCTGATGGCGGTCGACGCCGCGACCAGCCGCTATACGTCCCTGTGGTCAACGGTCGTGGTCGTCACCGTGATCGCGTTGGTCGCGTATGCGTTGGTCGAGCAGATCGAGCGGCGGGTCCTGGCCGTGCTGGCCCCGGAGCAGACCCGCTGGTGACCTGGCGCTGGGCTGCCTGGTGACCTGGCGCTGGGCTGCCGCCCCTCGAGGGCCGCGACGTGGAGGGTTCGATGGGAGCCTCGAGCGGGTCGCCAGATGCGAGGATCCCGGCGAGGTTGCTCACCCGGCGAGTGCCGAGAGCACGATCCGCGCGGTGTCTTCCCAGGCCCAGGACAAGACGTGCGGCCGAAGGGCGGCGGCGTCTTCCCGCCAGCGGTCCCGCATTGCTTCATCGGTGAGCCAAAGACGAAGGACGGCCGCCAGTTCGTCCGCGTCACCGGGCGTGAAGACGGCGCCCACTCGCTGCGCCTCGACAGCCCCGGTGCCCGTCGGCACGATCGACGGGATGCCTCGGGCTAGGGCCTCGGTGACGACCATCCCGTAGTTCTCGAACCTCGACGTGTGCACGAGGAGGTCTGTCCGCGCCCAGACAGCGTCCAGGGCGTCCCCTTCCCGGGACCCGGTGACCTGCACGCGTCCGGCGAGACCGGCCTCCGCGACACGCTCGCGCACCTGGCGGCTGAGGGCCGGATCGAGCGCGTCGGGTCCCACGATCTCGGCCCTCCAGTCCCGATCCTTCACATGGACCAACGCCTCGACGAACGTGAGAGGGTCCTTGACGCGGGTCAGCCGGGCGAGCCAGAGCAGCAGCGGCGGGTGGCCGCCGCGCAGGGAGCCCCGGGCGAGTTCGGCGGGATCGACCCCGGGATACGCCGTCCTGCAACCACTCCGGCCGTAGCGCACGGAGACTTCGTGGCCGGCCCACGCGCTCGTGACCACGATCGTGTGCGCGGCCGCGACCGACCGCGCCTCGGCTGCCTCGATTCGAGCCCGATCGGGCGCCGACAGCGTCGGGTCGTCGGCGGGGAAGTAGTGCAGCAGAATCGTCACGCGCCGCCCGGCCGCTACCGCCGCCTCGATCACCTCCGGTGCGCCCGAGGCGACGATGTTGTCGATGAGCCACTCGTCCTCGGCGGTCAGCGCCTCGGCGAGCCGCTCGAGGTCCCGCGCCTGCGGGAACGGCCACGCCCCGGCGACGTCGTACTCACGCAGGTCCAGCCCCAGCCTCCGGAGCTCGACGGCGAGCGTGTCGTCGTATCGATTGCCGCCGCTGGCCACCTCACTGCGCCAGCGGGCGAAGCCGACTCGACGCCCCATTTCGATCCCCCTTCGCCGCCGCGCCCCTCGCCGTCCCCGGCCAGGCTAGGCGCCACGAACGCCTCCCGCTCGGCGCTGCTTGTCATCCCAGCGCGGTAGTCAAGAGCCCGTATGGGGCTGACGCCACGGGACATCACCCGGCCCAGGCTGGTGCTCATCCTGCGAAACACCTTGAGGAGCACCGACATGAACCACCCCACCGGGGCTGACGTACCGCCGGTCCCCGAGCAGGCATCGCTGGATACGCGCACGTCGCGACTTGCGGGCAGTCGCGTCCAGATGCCCGGCACACGCCGGTTCGCGATCATCGCGTCTGCATCGCTTCTCGGAGCACTCTTGAGTGCCGCGGTCGCGCCGCACGCCACCGCCGCCCCCCTCCAGTCCGCCCCCGAGCTCGATCACTCGACCGCCTTCCAGGCGAACACGACCCACCTCTGGAACGTCGACGCACGCGGTCCGGGCGACCTGGGGCTCGGAATGATGGCGGGCACATCACCCTCGATCACCAAGCTGTCGAACGGCGGATATCAAATGGCCTTCCAGGCCAATACCGGCGAGCTGTGGACCACCGGCGCGCTGGGGACCCGAAACTGGCAACTGGGCATGATGCCCGGCACGTCCCCCGCCATCGCCGCCCTCAAGGAGGGCGGGTTCCAGGTCGCGTTCCAGGCCAACACAGGCAACCTGTGGTCTGTCGGCCAGGGCAGGGGATCGAGATCGGAGAACGACCGGCAGCTCGGCATGATGCCCGGCACGTCCCCCGCCATCGCCGCCCTCAAGGAGGGCGGGTTCCAGATCGCGTTCCAGGCCAACACCGGCAACCTCTGGGTGGTCGGGAGCGGCGGAGGGTCGACGACACGGGGCGACTGGGGCATCAGGATGATGCCCGGCACGTCCCCGGACATCACGGGCCTGGCCGCAGGGGGTTACGAGGCCGCCTTCCAGGGTCACACCGGGATGCTCGGTTACGTCGGCCAGGGCGGGGGGTCGATCGAGCGCGCCGACGCCGGTTTCGGCATGAGTCCGGACACCTCGCCGTCGATAGCGGCCCAGCCGTCCGGCGGATTCCAGATCGCGTTCCAGGCGAACAACGGCCAGCTCTGGGTCGTCGGCGCCGGGCAGGGCGCCATCCTGGGTGGGGATACCGGCGCGGGGATGATGCCCAAGACCTCCCCTGACGTCGGCATCCACGCCGAGGGGGGCTACGAGGTGGCATTCCAGGCCAACACCTCCCACCTCTGGACGCTCGGAGACGGACCCGGGGCCATCCGCAAGGGGGACCGCGGTCTCGGGATGATGACATCGTCGAGCCCGAGCATCGCGAGCTGGAGCCCGATCTTCCGGGCCCCAACCCCACCCCCGCCTCCTCCCCCGCCTCCTCCACCTCCCCCGCCGCCGGTCTGGGGTCCGGCCAGCCTCGGGTGGACGTGCGCGGGACGGGAGTACGACTTCACGATCAAGGCCTCGAACGGGTGGATTCCCCGCGGGACGACGTGGCAGATCGCCCGGGGGGCCGAGCGTCCCAACCCCTTCTTCTCCGTGGGCAGCAACAACGCAACTGTCAGGACCCACTACGTGCAGCCGGACGTCTTCCACGCCGAGGCGGTGGCGGATATCCCTCCGGGGACGACGGTCAACCTCATGCCTCGCGGTGTGTCGCCCGGCGGCTTCTTCGGCGCGTCCGTCACACTCCGGCCCACGTCGGACTACGCGGGCCGCGGCCCAGTCACTGGGTATTGGTCGAGCACCCGATCCCCGTGCGGTTACTGACGCCCCCATCGCCTCCGCGTTAACCGTCCAGCCGCAGGGTGCGGGCCTGACGCTCGACGAGCGCCGCGTAGAGGTGGTCCGCCGGATCAGCGGTGCCGACGAAGTGGCCGGCCAATTCCAGGCTGACGAATCCGACCAGCGCGGCGAGCTCGGCGATCACCGCGGCGCAGCCGGCTGGGTCCAGGGTCGCCTTGTCGCCTTCGCGCTCGGTGAGCGGGGACATTTGAGCGCGGAGCGGGGCTGCGTCGAAGCCGGACACCGGGCGCCGGGCGCCGACCGTCAGGAACGGCTCGGCCACGGAGGTCGCGGCCGGCACGGTCTCGGGGGGCGCCGCGTAGCCGGGCATCGGCGTCCCGTAGATCAGCTGGAATTCGTGCGGGTTCGAGATCCCCCAGCGGCGGAAGGCGTACGCCAGTTCGGACCATGCCTCGGCGTCGGAGAACACCGCACCAGAGTCCGGCACGTCAGGGTCCGGCACGGAGGTCCGCGCACTCGGGTCCGGCTCGGAGCGCCGGGCCTCGGCCTGCTTGACCTCGACCACCTGGCGGAGCGCCGCGGCGAGGTGACCGTAGCTCTCGACGATCATGGCCGTGAGGAGCGCCTCGCGGCTGGGGAAGTAGCGGTAGACCGCCGACGACACCAACCCCACCTCGCGGGCGACCCGCCGCATGGACAGGCCACCGCCGCCGTGCTCGGCGATCTCCGCGCGGGCGGCGAGAAGGATCGCAGCGGTCGTCCGCTCGCGGGCCTCGTCTCGAATCCCCACGACCCTCCCTTCTCTTCGCGCCCTCCCCACTCCCGCACGGGAAGTAATGGCGCGACCCCGATGGCATCGACGCGATGACGTCGGTCGACGATCGCGCTTCTGGGACGCCGACAGTGTGCCACACATTTCGAGAGCACTGCTCTTGCTTCTTCGAGAGCGGTGCTCTAGATTCATTCGTGACAGCTCAGAGAGCACCGCTCTCTCAATGGAGGAGGAACGATGACTCGTCACCTGGTGGCTCCCGCGGTCGGCGCGGGTGTGCTGATGGCGCTCTACCTGCTCACGCGCCCGTACGGCGATGTCGGCGGACCCGATGCGCAGGCCGCCGCCCTGGCCTCGCCTTGGTGGCTGTTCTCGCACGTCTGCGGCATGCTCGCGCTCGCCTCGGCGGCGCGACTCGCCCTGCGGATGCACGACATCGCGCCGCGGCCACTGACGGCTGTGGGCCGATGGACCGGCTTGGCGGGGATGGTGCTGGTGCTGCCGTACTACGGTGCCGAGGCGTTCGCGCTGCACGTGCTGGGTCAACGCGCCGCGACCGGAGACATGTCGCTGCTCCCCCTGGTCGAGGAGATCCGCTCCGGGTCGGTGGCGATGTCGCTCTTCGGCCTGGGTCTGGTGCTGCTGGCGGTGGCGGGGGCCACGGCCGCGATCGCGTGGCGGAGCGTCGGCTCCCCGCGGTGGGCCGCGTGGCCGCTCGGCCTGGTGATTGCCGGCATGCTCCCGCAGTTCTTCCTGCCCCCGGCGGGACGGATGGCGTACGGCGTCGTCGCCCTGGTCGCGGGCATGATTCTGGCCGTAGCGGCCTGGCGGCGCGGGACCGATCAGGGTGCCCCTGACCCAAGGTCGACCGCGGGTTCGACACCGCTGCAGCGCGTCTCCTGAACCGGAGGTCGTGAACGCAAGGCGTTCGAGAGTCAGTGTGGACACGCGTTGCGGTGACAAGTCATGGCCTCCGAAGGGCCTCTTCCCGTCCCGGCACGAGCGACTTCCCTCGCTGTCAGACTGGTGGCTCACGAGTCATCCTGACCTTGGGTGTCATCGACGGGATCGGGACCATTCGCGGCAGGCAGGAGAACGCGTTGTTCGGCATGGGTGAGCTGGAGCGTCGGGTGGCACGGCTGGAAGGCCGCGTCCGCGTCCAGGACGAGGTGATCAACCAGCTCTGCGCGCGGCTGGGGATCGACCCCGTGGCCGCCGATCCGCTGGGCCAGGTCGACACCGAGGAGCGCCTGCTCATCTCGCAGGGCAAGCACATCCACGCGATCAAGCACCACCGCGAGCGCACGGGGTCCACGCTGCGGCAGGCCAAGGAAGCGATCGATCGGGCCCGCGGAGTCGGCTGATCAGCGCCTAGCATCACAGATGCATGAGACATACGTCTCTGATGCTAGGGTGAGTCATGAGGACGACGATACGTCTCGATCCGGAGGTCGCGGCCGCGGCCGAGCGACTCCGCCGCGAACGACACATCGGGCTCGGTGAAGCCGTGAACGAGCTGGCCAGAGCTGGTCTGGCGCGTGAGCCGAAGACCGCGCGGTTCCGGCAGCGGACGGCCACGGTCGGGTTACGGGTCGACGTCACCGATGTCGCGGACACGCTCGAGCTGCTCGATCAGCACGACGCCGAGGACGCTGGGTGATCGTCGACGCCAACGTCCTGCTCTACGCCGTCGATGACCAAGCGCACTTCCACTCCATCGCGCGGTCGTGGCTGGAGGAAGCGCTGAACGGGGTTGAGCGAGTGGGGTTTCCGTGGGTGTCGCTGACGGCGTTTCAGCGCATCATCACGCACCCGCGTGTGACCGCAAGCCCGCTGACAGCCGCCGATGCCTGGGATTACGTCAGCGACTGGCTCGACGCCGAACAGGCATGGGTGCCCACACCCGGTGCGCGCCACCGCGACGTACTGGGGCGGCTGCTGACGGAGGGGGATCTGCGCGGGAACCTGGTCACCGACGCGCACCTCGCCGCGCTGGCCATGGAGCACGGCACCGGGGTCTGCTCCTTCGATAGCGACTTCGCCCGGTTCGAACCCTTGCACTGGATCAACCCCGCCCGTCCGTGACCTCGTCGCCGGCTAAGGAGCGCGGTCAAGAATGAGCTGAGAGACACGTTGTGGCGACACTCCGAGCACGACGGCCGCATCGGCCCGCGTCATGCCGGCCCCGACCAGCGATCGTGCTGCAGACCGGGAGAGGTCGGCGGTCTCCCGCTGTTGGTCGGCGAGCCGCGCCACCGCGGCTCGGGCCTCCCGCACCTGCGCGGCCATCTCATCCGGCAGAACCGGCACCACCGCCACCTCGATGTCCTCGGCAGGCTCGCCAGACACGAAGGCAATCGCCTCGCGCATCAGGAGCGGGGCGTCGGCCAGGCGACGCGACTGCGAGACCGCACCCGGGAACTCCGCGCACTGGAACACCCACATCTGAGGGATTCGACCTCGTTCCGCCGTCACGGTGTAGGTGGTCATCGCCACCACCCCCTCCCGAGGACATCAGAGAACTGCGCGTAGAACTTGCCCACTGTCACCTCGTCGATCTCCGCGTGACGAGCGAGCGTGCTGCGCCGACCGCCCACAACGACTCCGGTGTGATTGGTCAGTTCCACCACGTGGAACGGCACGCCCTGCTGCTTCGCCTCCGCCTTGAGCTTTCTCAAGACCGCCGACCGCTTCATCCTGGCACCCTAGGCCCCCTATCACAAGACGCGAAAGGGTGGATTTCGTTCCTGTGGATATGGTGCCCCCCTGCTGCGCCAGACTCGCTCCGCTCGCGGGCTCCCGGCCGTGATCGTGTCGGCCGTTGCTGCCGTTTGCTGCTGCCGAGCCACGACAAAGGCCCCTTTCCGGATCGGAAAAGGGCCTCTGACCTGCGTGGAGCCTAGGGGACTCGATCCCCGCAACTCGCTTCGCTCGTGGCGCGGCTC
>CAKUSI010000093.1 GCA_934678955.1 uncultured Austwickia sp.
GACCTGCACCTCGCACCGGGTCGCGAGGCCGGCGGCCACGACGTTCTTGGCCACCCACCGCGTCGCGTACGCGGCCGAGCGGTCCACCTTGCTGGGGTCCTTGCCGGAGAAGGCGCCACCCCCGTGCCGGGCCATGCCGCCGTAGGTGTCGACGATGATCTTGCGGCCCGTCAGCCCCGCGTCGCCCATCGGGCCGCCGATCTCGAAGCGCCCAGTCGGGTTGATCAGCGTGCGGTAGTCGGAGACGTCGAGCTTCACGCCTGCGTGGCGCAGGTCCTCCAGGACCGGGCCGATCACGTACTGCTCCACATCCGGCGCCAGCAACGCCTCCAGCGAGACGTCGGCCGCGTGTTGACTGGACACGACGACGGTGTCCAGGGCGATGGGGCGCTCCCCCTCGTACGCGATCGTCACCTGCGTCTTGCCATCCGGGCGCAGGTAGGCCATCTGGCCCGACTTACGCACGGCGGTAAGCCTCTCGGCCAGGCGATGGGCCAGGTAGATCGGCAGCGGCATGAACTCGGGCGTGTCATCGCACGCGTACCCGAACATCAGGCCTTGGTCGCCTGCGCCTTGCTTATCCATCGGGTCGACGCCACCGGTGCGGTTCTCGTAGGCAGTGTCAACGCCCTGCGCGATATCCGCGCTCTGCTGGCCGATCGAGATCTCCACCCCGCACGTCGTACCGTCGAAGCCCTTGACCGAGCTGTCATAGCCGATTCCGACGATCGTGTCCCGCACGATGCGAGGGATGTCGACGTACCCCACCGTGTCGACCTCACCGGCCACGTGCACCAACCCCGTGGTCACGAGCGTCTCGACCGCTACGCGGGCCTGCGGATCCTGCGCCAACATGGCATCGAGGATCGAATCGGAGATCTGGTCGCAGATCTTGTCGGGGTGGCCCTCGGTGACGGATTCGGACGTGAACAGGCGGGCCACGAAGCCTCCTAGCGGTGGGTGGGGTCGGCACGGGCTACGCCGCGCGTGCCTGGCGCCGGACGCAATGCGCGTCCCGGGGCGCCTCAGGTGCGGCCCAATGCTAGCAGTGGCCCCGAACCGCCCTGTCGCTCACAGTCCCTGCGCCGCCAGGTGCAACGCGCCCCCGGCCAGCGCGATCGTGGACAGCGTCAGGCTCGTGACAGCCCAGCCGGTGCGCGGATACTTCTCGTCGCAGATGCCGCGGACCCGGCGCCGGTGCGTGATCGACGCGGAGATGTACGCGCCGACGGCCAACGCCCAGGACAGGACGGCCAGCCCGAGCAGGACCGGCCCGGACCGCGCCAGGGAGCGCAGGAGGAGGAGCGCGATGACGCTGCTCGCGAGCGCGGTGCGGTACCAGGCCAGAGTCGTCCGCTCCGGCTGCAGCCCCGGGTCGGAGTGACCTGCGTCGCGTGGAGGCCCGCTCATCCCGCGTTGGCCCAGATGATGGCGAGCGTGAGCAGCACCCCCGCCAGGACGCCGCCGATCAGGACGGGAACGAGGGCGGGGATGGGGAGCGGTTGACGAGCCCTCATGGCGCGTTCCACGCGCAGCCATCGCAGGCCGGCTGTCATCGACGTCATCAAGGCGAGAGAAGCCAGGCCGAAGGCGAGGACGCTGCGAGTCACCCCGGTGAACACCCCGCCCGCGAAGGCCTCCACGGCGATGGCCCCACCCACGAGGGCAAGGGACGTACGGATCCACGCCAGGAAGGTCCGCTCGTTGGCGAGGCTGAACCTGGGGTCGGGTTCCTGCCCCCCGGGCAGGAGGCGTCGCGCCAGCCAGCCGCGTCTCGACCCGGAGCCGCCGCTTCGGTCCGCAGGGCGCCCCGTCGCGTCAGTCATGACGCGCCCGTTCCGTCCTCACTCCTGATCCTGCTCAGATCCGTTGGGCCAGCACGTCGAGGAGCGCCGACGCCGCTTCCCCCTTGCTGCCTGTGACCTCGGTGATCGGATCGGGGTGACCAGGCTCAAGGATCGACACGGTCGTCGTGTCGTGGCCGAAGACCGTGTCGCGGCCCACCTGGTTGGCCACCAGCAGGTCGCACCCCTTGCGCCGAAGCTTCTCGCGGGCGAGGTCGAGCACGGAGGTCTGCGCGTCTCCCGTCTCCGCCGCGAAGCCGACGATCACGGGGTAGTCCGCGCCGGCCTCGCGGCGCCGAGCGACCAGCCCCGCGAGAATGTCCGGGTTGCGGACGAGCTCGATCACCGGCGCGTCGTCCTCGTGGCCAGGGTCGTGGCTCTTCTTGATCTTGGCGTCCGTGTAGGTCTTGGGCCGGAAGTCGGCGACGGCCGCGGCCATGATGATCGCGTCCGCGTCGCCGTACGCCTCCTCGACGGCGGCCTGCAACTCGAGCGCGGACTCCACTGCGCGGACGGTGACCGTACCGCCACCGTACGGCGTCGGATACTCGGACGGCAGCGGCAGCTCAACGTTCGCGCTGATCAGCTCCACGATCGCGCCGCGCCGCGCGGCCTCTGCAGCGATCGCGTACCCCTGCTTCCCCGAGCTGCGGTTGCCCAGGAACCGCACCGGGTCGAGGGCCTCCCGCGTGCCCCCGGCGGTGACAACGATGCGGCGACCCGCCAACACGCCGAGGGGGGCGTCCGGAACGTTCAACGGGTCCGCGGGTCGGGCGCCACCGGCTCTCGGATCTGCGGGAGCCGACGCGTCGGCCGCGAAGGCGCTGGGGCGCAGGAGAGCCTGGCTACTCACGGCCGAACCGCCGCTCAGGACCGCCATCGCCTCGGCGTAGATCTCCTCCGGCTCAGGCAGGCGCCCGGGCCCGGAGTCCACGCCGGTGAGTCGGCCCACGGCCGGGTCGATCACGTGCACCCCGCGGGAGCGCAGCGTCGCCACGTTCGCCTGCGTCGCCGGGTGCAGCCACATCTCGGTATGCATGGCCGGCGCCATGACGACCGGGCAACGGGCGGTGAGCAGAACGTTCGTGAGGAGGTCGTTCGCGAGCCCGTGGGCGGCGCGCGCCAACAGGTCGGCGGTCGCCGGCGCGACCACCACCAGATCGGCCTGCTGCCCCACGCGCACGTGGCGCACCTCGTCGACTCCGTCCCAGACGGACGTGCTCACGGGGTGCCCCGAGAGCGCTTCCCAGGTGGCGGTGCCGACGAAGTGCAGCGCGGCCTCGGTCGGAACCACCGTGACGTCCGCTCCCGCCTCGCTGAACCGACGCGACAGCGCACATGCCTTGTAGGCCGCGATCCCGCCACCCACGCCAAGGACGACCCGCAGGCGCGGGTCGTCCGGCGTCGTCATTCCCTCGGTCGAGCCCACCGGCCCGCCTCGGTCAGGCTTCCAGCGGGGTCGACGTCAGCAGGTGGCTGTTGATCTCGCGCAGGGCGACGGACAGCGGCTTCTCATGCACCTGCGTCTCCACGAGGGGGCCCACGTACTCCAGCAGGCCCTCCGAGAGCTGGCTGTAGTAGGCGTTGATCTGCCGGGCCCGCTTGGCCGAGTAGATCACCAGCGCGTACTTGCTCTCCGCGACCTCGAGGAGATCGTCGATGGGCGGGTTGGTGATGCCGATCGGGTTCGCTACGGTGCCGGACACAGGCGCTCTCTCGTTTCGTCAGGGTCTTTGCGGTCGCGGTGTTTTCCCGCGTACGGACGGGCGGCCGCCGCGCGGACGTTCTCTTCGCCGGTTCGGCCTTCCCAGATCCAGTGTACGAGCTCCGCGCCGGCACGCTCGACGTCGTCGTTCACGATGACCACGTCGAACTCGCCTGCGGCCTCCAGCTCCACCCGTGCGGTGGCGAGCCGCGTTTCTCGTTCGGCCTCCCCCTCCGTGCCTCGGGTGGCGAGTCGGCGAACCAGGTCCTCCCAGCTCGGCGGGGCCAGGAACACGAAACGTGCCTCCGGCATGGTCCGGCGCACCTGGCGGGCACCCTGGATGTCGATCTCCAGGAGCACGGGGTGGCCTTCCGCGAGCGCCTCCTCAACCGGCCTGCGCGGCGTGCCGTAGCGCGCCCGTCCGTGGACCTCGGCCCACTCCAGGAACTCCCCCGCTTGGATCATCGCGTCGAACTGGTCATCGTCGACGAAGAAGTAGTGACGGCCGTCGACCTCGCCCGGACGAGCAGGGCGGGTGGTCGCCGAGATCGACATCCACACTCGCGGGTGGTGTCGGCGCACCCACGCGGACACCGTGCCCTTGCCGACCGCTGTGGGACCAGCGAGGACGATCAGTCGAGCGGAGCCGTCCCTGGCCTGGTCAGGGTCATGGGCCGGCGGCATCACGCTGGAGTCAAGCCCTCTTGCCGAAGCGCTCGAGCAGCGCCGCGATCTGGTTGGCGCCCAGGCCCCGCACGCGGCGGGTCTCGGAGATGCCGATCTCCTCCATGATCTGGCGGGCCCGCACTCGGCCCACGCCGGGCATGGACTCCAGCAGCGAGGAGACCTTCATCTTTCCGATGACGTCGTTGGACTTCCCCTCGTTGACCACGTCGGCGAGGGAGCCCTCGGAGTTCTTGAGGCGGTTCTTGACGGCCGCCCGCTCACGCCGCGCCGCCGCTGCCTTCTCAAGTGCTTCCGCGCGCTGCTCTGGGGTCAGCTGGGGTAGGGCCACGGGTCTCTCCTCGGAGTGCTGCCGGATGCTTCGGAATCGGCGGGCACGCGAACTCGGAAAGGTTCCCCCGACCGGTGACACGAACGCACCGACCCCGGGGTAGAACCTAGCGAAACCGCCGATCACGTGCAACGTTAACGCGATCCGCCCTCCGCGCGTCGCGCGCGTTCGACCTCACCGCGTGTGGTCCTCCGCGATCGCGCGATGGTGCCGGATCACCTCGTCGATGATGAAGCCGAGGAATTTCTCCGCGAACGACGGATCGAGGTGGGCGTCCTCGGCGAGAGCACGCAGCCGGGCGATCTGCTCGGATTCCCGCGCCGGATCCGCAGGTGGGAGGCCGTGTTCGGCCTTCAGCCGCCCGACGCGTTGCGTGCATTTGAAACGCTCCGCCAGCAGGTGGACGAGGGCTGCGTCGATGTTGTCGATGCTGGCCCGGATGTCCGCCAAGTCGGCGCGGACCGGGTCGCGCCCAGGGTCGTGGGCCCCTTTCGGGCTATTCACGGCGCGCCCCACAGGTCGGCGAAGTGCGCTGCGGTGCGCCGAGCGGCTTCTCGCAGTGCGACGACTTGCGGTCCGGCAGAGAGGATTTCACGACTGGAAGAGGCCAACACGGCCGGCAGCGCCGCGCCGAAGACCGCCCGCACGTCCTGTCCACTGGCGCCCTGGGCCCCCACGCCGGGCGCGAGCAAGGGGGCGTTCGCCGCCGCCAGGTCGAGGCCGAGACGCTCCACCGCGTCGCCCACCGTGGCCCCGACGACCATCCCGACGCTGCCCAGCCGGCCTTGTGCTCGGGCGGACTCGTTGTCCGCGGTCACCCCGGCCACGATCGTGCCGGCGACCGACCCCCGCTCCCGTCCCGTCGCCGGATCGCTCCGGGCGTGCTGCACGTCCGGCCCCTCCGGGTTGGAGGTCAGCGCGAGGACGAACACGCCCCGGCCGGTCTCCGCGGCCAGGTCGAGGGCGGGTCGTAGGGAGCCGTATCCCAGGTATGGGCTCACGGTGATCGCATCCGTCGCCAGGGACGAGCCGTCGCCCAGGTAGGCCTGCGCGTACGCCCCCATCGTCGAGCCGATGTCGCCGCGCTTCACGTCGAGGATGCACAGCGTGCCGCTCTCCCGCAGGGCCGCGAGCGTACGTTCGAGGACCGCCACCCCGGCGGCTCCGTGCCGTTCGAAGAACGCCGACTGGGGCTTGACGCAGGCGACCACGCCGGCGAATGCCTCGACACACCGCAGTGCGAAGGTCTCCAGGCCGGCGGCATCGTCCGTCAGCCCCCAGGCGTCCAGCAGTCCCGCGTGCGGGTCGATGCCGGCGCACAGGGGCCCGGCGTCATCCATCGCCGCGCGCAGCCGCGCGCCGAAGGGCTCAGCGGAGTGGCGGATCACCACGACGTCCTCCTGGGCTTGCGGGTGGTCACCGCGTGTGGGCGATGCCGACCACGTGATTGAGGCGCACGAATCCGCGGCGGGCCACGGCGGCCGTGAGCTCGCCGAGAACTCGCGAAGGCGCATGCGGGTCATGGAAGGTCGCGGTGCCGACCTGGACCGCGCACGCGCCGGCCGCGATCAGTTGCAGGGCGTCGAGCCCGGTCCGCACGCCGCCCACCCCGATGATCGGCGCCATCGGAATCCGGCCCGAGCGCATGGCCGCGTGGACCTGAAAGACCGCCCGCACCGCGACGGGGTGGATGGCCGGGCCGGACAGTCCGCCCATCACACCGCCCAAGGTCGGCGCCAGGCGGTCGGTGTCGATCTGCATGCCCAGGAGCGTGTTGATCATCGTCAGGCCGCTGGCCCCCGCCTGCAGCGCCGCCCGAGCGATCTGCACGATGTCGGTGACGTCCGGACTCAACTTGGCGAACGCCGGGATGTCCGGTGGCAGCTCGGTGCGGACTTCCTGAAGGACGTGGGTCGTGGAGACGGAGTCGCAGGCGAACACGAGCCCGCGATTGGCGACGTTCGGGCAGGAGATGTTGACCTCCACGCCCACGACCGCGTCGAACGCCTCGCTGTTGCGCAGAATCCTCGTGACATCGGCGAACTCGCGCGGCTCGTTCCCCGCGATCGACACCAGCACGCGGGCGCCCACCGACTTCAGCCACGGCAGGTCCTCCGCCACGAACGCATCGATGCCGGGCCCCTGCAGGCCGATCGAGTTGAGCATCCCGCTCGGGGTCTCGGCCATCCGAGGCGTCCCCCGCCCGGAGCGCGGCGCCGCCATCACGGTCTTGGTGACGAAGGCGCCCAGCTCGGAGACGTCGAAGAACCGGTGCAGCTCGCGCCCGTTCGCGGCGCAGCCCGAAGCCGTCATCAGCGGGTTCGGCAGGATGACGTCGTGCCCGAGGTCGACGCTCATGTCGATGTCGCGCCCGTCCACCACATACGAGCGCGGCACGAGCCGCGAGCCCCCGCGCGGCCCCTCGGCCGCCCCCGACTCTCCCGTCCCGGCGGCATCGGTGCCCTCGCCGATGCCGTTTCCCTGGGCGTCCCCCTCGGCGTCCGCTGTTGCGCGCGCGTCGGCTGCGGTGGGCGCCTCGATGTCGTATGGCTCCGCGCCTCGCCGCGGCGACGGGTCGGGCCCGGCGGCCTGCCCACCGGTCTGCGCGGCCTGACCGGACGTCGGCTGTCGCGGCGGTACGGGCTCGTCCGGGTCCCCCACTTCGTAGGCGGCCTCGCTCTCGGCCGCCCCGCCCCCCGCCGGCCGGTCGGAGGCGCCCGGGCCGGGGTGGGCCCGCTCCACACCGGCCGCCTCGGCCAACGCGTCCAGGTCGTCCCGCGGCTCGTCGGTGGGCCCCGGCGCGTCAGGGCGAGGCGGGTTCATCAGTGTCCTCCCGTCGAGGGCGCACCGAGCGCGTCGTCGGGCACGGTGCATCGGCCGTTGTCGATGGCGTCCCACCGGATCCGGTCGCCGCGGAACACGGGACCCTCCACGCAGGAGCGCAGCATTCGGGTGACGCCGTCGCGACCCACGACCGGCAGGACGCAGGTCATGCAGATACCCACGCCGCACGCCATCGACTCCTCGACGGCCAGCTGGGAGACGACACCTTGCTCCTGGGCCACCTCGTGCACCGCGCGCAGCATGGCCATCGGGCCGCACGCATAGACCACGCCCGCCTCGACGGCGGCGATGGCCGCCGGGAGCGCGTCCGAGACCACTCCGGTCATCCCGAGCGATCCGTCGTCCGTGGTGATCGACACGTGGTCGACGAGGCGCTGGGCCTCCAGCACCCCGAAGAGGCGGTCCTTGCCTCCCGCGCCGAGCACCAGCGCCACCGCACAGCCCCGCTCCCGCAGCGCCTTCGTGAGCCAGAACAGCGGCGCGCTCCCGTAGCCGCCGCCCACGAGCACGCACGGCACCGGCTGGGTCGGCAGCGGGAAGGGCCGCCCCAGCGGCCCGACCATGTCCACCTGCGTGCCCGGCTCCCGGGTCGTCAGCCACTGCGTGCCCTGGCCGTGCGCCGCCACCACCAGCTCGATCCGGCCCGGCCCGGGGCCGATCGCCGGGGTCGCCGCGTAGATCGAGAACGAACGCCGCAACAACGTCGCGGACAACTCGCCGCCGACCGTCAACGCCACGAACTGCCCCGGACGCGCCATCTCCGCGATCTCGGGCACCTCGAAGACCATGCGCTGATACACCCCGGCGGGCTCCACCTGCACGAGCGTCGCGCGCTGCTGGGCGACACCCGCCGCGCGAGCCCGCTCCGCCGATCCCACCTGCCCCTCCTCGCCGCTCATCGCCCACCTCCGCGCTCGTCGGGCTCCCCGGCTGCCGGAAGGAAACGACCACTCACCGGCCGCACCCGCCCTTCCTCGCCGCTCATCGCTCCTCCTTGCGTCGCATCGGCAGGGCCTGCGCGGCGCCGGCCTCCACGTCCAGGTCCTTCTTGTGATCCTGCAGCGAGCGCACGCTCACGGGACCCTTCCGGATCGACTCGATGCCCTGGACCGCGGCACCCAGCTGCTGCACGGTCGTGATGATCGGCCGGTCCATGCTCGTGGTCGCCGTCCGGATCGCATACCCATCCTTGCGGGCGTCGCTGCCTTCCGGGGTGTTGACGACCATATCGATCTCCCCGGCGAGGATCCGGTCCACGATCGTCGGCTCCCCGCCCGGACCGCGGCCCTCGCTGTGCTTGCGGACGACGCTCGCATCGACCCCGTTGCGCCGCAGCACATCCGCGGTGCCCAGCGTGGACAACAGCTCGAAGCCGAGGTCGGCGAGTCGCTTCAGCGGGAAGATCATCGCCCGCTTGTTGCGGTTGGCCACCGACACGAAGATCCGCCCCGACGTCGGCAGCCCGGACAGAGCGCCCATCTGGGTCTTCGCGAACGCCGCCCCGAATCCGGTGTCGATGCCCATCACCTCGCCGGTCGAGCGCATCTCCGGGCCCAGCACCGAATCGACGACGCGTCCCTCTGCGGTGCGGAACCGCTTGAACGGCAGGATCGCTTCCTTGACGGACACGGGGGCGTCGATCGGCATCGTTCCGCCGTCCCCGACCGCGGGCAGCAGCCCCTCCGCGCGCAGGTCGGCGATGCTCGCGCCCAACATGACGCGCGCGGCGGCCTTCGCCAGCGGCACTCCCGTCGCCTTCGCGACGAAGGGGACCGTACGCGAGGCGCGCGGGTTGGCCTCCAGGACGTAGAGCACGTCCTGGGCGAGCGCGAACTGCACGTTCATCAACCCGCGCACCCCGAGCCCCTGCGCCAGCGCCAGGCTCGACTCGCGGACCCGGCGCAGCTCGCGGGGGCCGAGGGTCACCGGGGGCAGGACGCAGGCGGAGTCGCCCGAGTGGATCCCGGCCTCCTCGATGTGCTCCATGATCCCGCCGACATACATGTCCTCGCCGTCGAAGAGCACGTCGACGTCGATCTCGATCGCGTCGTCGAGGAACCGGTCGATCAGCACGGGGTGCTCGCTGGATGCCTCTGTGGCCGCCTCGACGAAGGCGATCAGCGTCCGGTCGTCGTAGACGATCTGCATGCCCGCCCCGCCGAGGACGTAACTCGGCCGGACCAGCACGGGGTAGCCGATGTCGCGCGCGATCCGCAGCGCCTCCTGCGCCGAGAACGCCGTCCCATGGCGCGGCGCGGGGAGTTCCGCCTCGGCCAGGACCCGCCCGAACTGGCCGCGATCCTCGGCGAGGTCGATGGACTCGGGAGACGTGCCGACGATGGGGACGCCCTCGTCCTTGAGCGCCTGGGCGAGCCCGAGCGGCGTCTGCCCGCCGAGCTGCACGATGACGCCGGCGAGGGGCCCCGCGGCCCGCTCCGCGTCCACGACCTCCAGGACGTCCTCCAGGGTGAGCGGCTCGAAGTAGAGCCGGGAGGAGGTGTCGTAGTCCGTCGAGACGGTCTCCGGGTTGCAGTTGACCATGATCGTGTCGAAGCCGGCCTCGCGCAGCGCGAAGCTCGCGTGCACGCAGCTGTAGTCGAACTCGATCCCCTGGCCGATCCGGTTGGGTCCCGAGCCGAGGATGATCACCGCCGGCCGTTCGCGCGGCGCCACCTCGCTCTCGGTGTCGTAGCTGGAGTAGTGGTATGGCGTCGCGGCGGCGAACTCCGCGGCGCACGTGTCGACGGTCTTGTAAACGGGCCGGATGTCCAGGGCCTGCCGGACCCCGCGGACGACCGGCTCGGCCAGTCCGACGAGCTCGCCGATCTGGGCGTCGGAGAAGCCGTGCCGCTTGGCGAGCCTCAGGGTCTCCGGCTCCAGATGGCGCAGGCTCCGCCCGCAGCTGCGGAGCTCGTCGGCGATGAGGTTGAGCAGGTGGATCTGGTCGAGGAACCACGGGTCGATCCCGGTGGCCTCGTGCACCTCCTCCACGCTGAGTCGACCCCGCAGCGCCTGCTGGACGGCGACGATCCGCCCGTCCGTGGGCGTGCGGGCCACCTCCAGGAACTCCCGCGCCGCCGCCTCGTCCGGTCGGGCGCCCCGCCAATGGAAGGAACTGTTCTTGCGCTCCAGGCTGCGCAGCGCCTTCTGCAGCGCCTCGGTGAAGTTGCGTCCGATCGACATCGCCTCGCCGACCGACTTCATGGTCGTGGTCAGCGTCGGATCCGCCGCCGGGAACTTCTCGAAGTTGAACCGCGGCACCTTGACCACGACGTAGTCGAGGGTGGGCTCGAAGCAGGCGGGAGTCTCGCGCGTGATGTCGTTCGGGACCTCGTCGAGGGTGTAGCCGATCGCCATCTTCGCGGCGATCTTCGCGATCGGGAACCCGGTGGCCTTGGACGCGAGCGCGGAGCTGCGCGAGACCCGCGGGTTCATCTCGATGACGATGACGCGCCCGTCGGCGGGGTTGACGGCGAACTGGATGTTGCACCCGCCGGTGTCGACGCCGACCTCGCGGATGATCGCGATGCCGATGTCGCGCAGTCGCTGGTACTCCCGGTCGGTCAAGGTCAGGGCGGGAGCCACCGTGATCGAGTCGCCCGTGTGGACGCCCATCGGGTCGAGGTTCTCGATGGAGCAGACGACGACCACGTTGTCGGCGTGGTCGCGCATGACCTCCAGCTCGTACTCCTTCCACCCGAGGATCGACTCCTCCAGGAGCACCTCGGTCACCGGGGAGTCGTGCAGGCCGGCGCCCGCGATCCGCGCAAGGTCCTCCGGGGTGTGGGCGAAGCCGGAACCGAGTCCGCCCATGGTGAAAGAGGGCCGGACGACCAACGGGTACCCGAGCTCCTCCGCGCCCGCCCAGACCTCGTCCATCGTGTGGCAGATGACGCTGCGGGCACTCTCGGCGCCGCAGCGCGCCACCACCCCCTTGAACTTCTCGCGGTCCTCTCCGAGCTGGATCGCGTCGACGTTCGCGCCGATGAGGGGGCAGCCGTACTTCTCCAGGATTCCCCGCTCGTGCAGCGCCATGGCGGCGTTGAGCGCGGTCTGCCCGCCCAGGGTCGCCAGCACCGCGTCCGGCGTCTCCCGGGCGATGATCGACTCGATGACCTCGGGGGTGATCGGCTCGACGTACGTCGCGTCCGCGATCTCGGGGTCGGTCATGATCGTCGCGGGGTTGCTGTTGACCAGCACCACCCTCACGCCCTCGGAGCGCAACACCCGACAGGCCTGCGTCCCGGAGTAGTCGAACTCCGCCGCCTGACCGATGACGATCGGCCCCGAGCCGATCACGAGCACGCAACGGATGTCATCGCGTTTCGGCATTAGGCGAGAGCCTCCCTGGGAGCATGGTGCGTGGCCTCCATC
>CAKUSI010000094.1 GCA_934678955.1 uncultured Austwickia sp.
CTGCGGCGATCCTCGGGGTGTCCCGTGGCCGGGTATCCCAGCTGACCTGAAGCAGGCGAATCAGGTCTCGGCCTTTAAGTCAACGGTAGGTCAACACAACGAGGAATCCCGCTCTCTCGGTGGTGCTTCACCTAGTCAGAGCGGGATTCTCGCGGTGGGCGATACTGGGTTCGAATCAGTTCAGCGTCATGCGCTGCGGAACTGTCCGTGCCCTTGTCGTAACCCGATCTGACTACGGCTTGAGGAACACATTAACGTCCCGGCGCGTTGGACACAAGTGGACACATTGGGACCGGGATGGCCTGCTATGTTGTGCACATGTTGCGCAGTGAGCCCACCCCGGAGCGCCGGCACGGCCCGGAGAAGGGCAGCAAGCGGCGCGGCTTCGGACGGCTCCGCCGTGAGCGTTCCGGACGGTGGGCTGCCGCCTACACCGGGCCTGACGGCCGCCTGTACCGCGCGCCGGCCACCTTCGAGGACGAGGACGCCGCGCGCGGCTGGCTCAACAACGAGCGCAAGCTCATCGACCTGGACGACTGGATGCCGCCCGAGCAGCGCGTCCAGCGACGGAAGCGCGCGACGACCACCCTCGACGACTTCTCCGCCACATGGCTGGCAGTCCGGACGGTGAAGGGCCGACCGCTCAAGCCGCGGACCCGGGAGCACTACCGGCAGTTGCTCGACAGGCAGATCCTGCCGACGTTCGGCCGACTGCCCGTGGCGAGCATCACCAGCGACGCCATCGACGACTGGTACGCCGACCTCGGCCCCGATCGGCCGACCCTCCGCAGCCACGCCTACGGCCTGCTCCGGACCATCCTCGGCGCCGCGGTCGACAAGAACCTCATCCTGGTGAACCCCTGCCGCGTCCGAGGCGGCAGCAGCACGAGCCGCGCCCACAAGGTCGAGCCGCTCACGCTCGTCGAACTCGAACGGCTGGTCACCGAGATGCCCGCCGAGCGCAGGCTCATGGTGCTGCTCGCCGCCTGGTGCGCCCTGAGGTTCGGCGAGCTGGCCGAACTCCGGCGTCGCGACGTCGACGTGCGCAACCAGCTGGTCAAGGTACGTCGCGGCGTCGTCAGGGCAGATGGCCAACGGATCGTCGGCGACCCGAAGAGCGAGGCCGGTTCCCGGAACGTGGCCATCCCTCCGCACCTGATGCCCGTGGTGAAGGAACACCTGAAGGCCCACACCGAGCCCGGCCGCGACGCGCTGCTGTTCCCGTCGGCGTCCGGCGGCCACCTGGCGCCGTCCACCCTGTACGGCCGGAACCCGATCAAGATCAAGACCGGCAAGAAGACAGTGGAGTGGCGAGGCGGCCACGGCTTCTACCGGGCCCGGGCGGTCGCTGGGCGGCCAACGCTGCACTTCCACGACCTGCGGCACACCGGCGCCGTCCTGGCGGCCCAGACGGGCGCCACCCTCGCGGAACTCATGTCGAGGCTGGGCCACTCCACGCCGGCGGCCGCGATGCGCTACCAACATGCTGCCGCTGGCCGAGACCAGGCGATCGCGGCGAAACTGTCCGAGTTGGTTGGAGGTGCATCGTGAGCATGCAGATCATGTGCGACGGCAGGCGCGGACGTCGTCACGGACCGGCCCGCCTTCCTTGGGTGCCGGGCCCCACGCAGAGGCTCAACGTCCATGGCGAAGTCGTTGAGCACAGCGCGGATGACGGTGAGTATGGCGACGGCGAAGCGGACGTAATCCAGCGGTTCCACCCGAGTGTCTCGGCCCGCTGCCGCTTCGACTGCTCGAACCCGGCTTGCGACCAGAACGTTGTGGTGACGGAAGGGCACATGCGCGAGATCTGGGAATGGCTCACTCGTGCTGGGGAGAGCGCCGTCACCCTTGAGGAACTCCAGACACTGCTCCGGGGCCCGTGGGAAAAGCTGCGCCTCACGGAGTGTCGAGACACCATGAGGGCGCTGAGGTCTATATTGGGCACATAGGCACCTCAGCGGGTGCGTGGATTCTTCACGCACTGGAGGTGCTTCTTCATGTCGGAGCCTCGCGCCCGCTACGTACCGATCTCGGATGCCGCCGCCTACCTCGGCTGCACCGACAAGACCATCCGACGACTGATCTCGGCCGGCAAGCTAGCCGCCTTCCGCCTCGGTAAGCGCGCCATCCGAGTTGATCGCGCCGATCTCGACGAGCTCATGCGTCCCATCCCGCACGCCCGGATCGGGGGGTCGGCGGGATGACGAGCAACGTGCTCCCCTTCCGGCCGCGCGCTGGTTCACTTTCCCGGCGCCGGGAAAGTGATGCTCGGCTTCTTCGGGGATCTCCGGAAAAGCGTGATCCCGCCGCCGCTCAGGAGCTGCTCAGCGGCCTGTCGGTGATGTTCCACGCCGCTGGCTGCCCCGGCCTGGCCGAGGCGTTCCGCGCGGAGGCTGGTGGTGGCCGTGGCTGAACAGCAAAGCCGCCCGGGCGGGCGGTCCCAGGCGGCTCACGAAGCGTTTGGCGGCGCTGATGACCACGATACCGGTTCCGACGCCGGCGTGTTCTTCCGCAACGCCTACGCGGTGCTGGTGCGCGGCCGATCAGTGCGTCGGCACCTGTACTTCAACCTGCCCGGCGCTCAGCGTGCCGTGGAGCGTGCCCGTGCTCGTGGTGATCAGGCCGACATGGTGCTGGTCCGGCTGGTGCCGGTGGACGCCCCCTATCTCGACGTCCAGGACGACCAGCTTCTTCTCGATCAGGACGACCAGCTTCTTCTCGACGGGGGCGTCCGGTGACGGCCAGCATGGTGACGTCGAACGAGGCCTTCAGGGTCCGGTTCCTGGCTGATCTGCTCACTGACGGGATGGCCGGCCAGTGGGAGAAGCGCGCCCGGGTGTTCGAGTGGGCTGCGCCGCGGCCGTCGGACTTCAACGGCCGGGCCACCCCGGCCGAGCTCGCCGAGCGCACCCAGCGGTGCCAGGCGACGGCTGCCGCGTGCCGAGCGAAAGCCCAGGTGCTGCGCCGCTACGGGCCGCCGGACTTCGCGATCGCCGAGGTCGCCATGGTGCTCGGGGAGGTGGCCTGAGATGGCGCCGAACACGCGTACGGACTGGGACGCCGCGATCGAGCGGGCACTCGCGCCGACCGAGCGGATCGGATCAGGGTGGTGGGATCAGGAGCCGCTGGAGGAACGGGGTGCGACAGCCGCACCCCACCCCGAGCCCCGGTTGACCACGTTCGCGGACGTGACTCCCGAGCGGGTGTCGTGGCTGTGGCCGGGCTACCTGCCGGCCGGGAAGCTGGTCCTTGTCGACGGTGACCCGTCCTGCGGGAAATCGACCATGACGACCGACCTGGCCGCCCGCTGCTCCACCGGCAGCCCGTGGCCCGACGGTGCCGCCTCTACCGGGCCGGCCGACGTGCTGCTGCTGTCGGCCGAGGACGGACTGGGCGACACGATCGCGCCACGCCTCCACGCCGCCGGCGCGGACGTAGCCCGGGTGCATGCCCTCACCGAGGTGCCGCAGGTCGGCGACGACGGTGGCGTCCGGATGGTGCCCCCGTCCCTGCCGCGCGACGTCCCGATCCTGCACACCCTGATCAGCCGGCACCGGATCAAGCTGGTGATCGTCGACGTGCTGATGGCCTACCTCAACGGCAAGGTCGACTCCCACCGCGATCAGGACGTCCGCGGCGTCCTGCACCAACTGACCACGCTGGCCGAGGCGACCGGCTGCACCATGGTGCTGATCCGGCACCTGAACAAGGCCGGTGGCGGATCACCCCTGTATCGGGGTGGCGGGTCAATCGGCATCATCGGTGCCGCCCGGGCCGCGTTCATCGTCGGCCGCGACCCTGACGACCAGGACCGCCGCATCCTCGCCTGCTCGAAGTCGAACCTGGCCGTCGAGCCTGCCTCGCTGGCCTACCGGCTCGTCTCCGACAACACTCTCGGCTGCGCCCGCGTCGAGTGGGAAGGCGGCGTCGACCTGGCGGCCGGTGACCTGCTGCGCGGGCCGCGCGACGACGAGGAACGCTCCGAGCGAGACGAGGCCGTCGACTGGCTCACCGAGTACCTGGCCGCCAACGGTGGAGAGGCGTCTGCCAAGGACGTCCTGCGGGCAGGCAGAGCCGACGGGATCGCCGAGCGGACGCTGCAGCGAGCGCGCGCCCGCGCCGGGGTCACTTCGCGCCGGCGCGGGTTCGGGCAGGGATCGGTGTGGGTGCTCGATCCCTCATTCCCGCCACAGTCGCGCCATTCGCGCCAGGGCTCAGAAGCTGGCATGAACGGCGCGAACGTGGCGGGAATGGACGGCCGTTACCTCGCCGATGACCCCCGCCCGCAAGCCCAGGAACCGGTTACATCGGTTACAGAGTTACAGCCCGACCCTGACCGTAACCGTGTAACCGACGTAACCGAGGGATCCCTTAACGGGCGGGCGCAACCTACGGCCTGCAGCGTCTGCGAACTCCCACTCGACCCCGCCGTCGCCGCCGACGGGTTCACCACGCACCCGACCTGTGGAGCGGCATCGTGAGCACCCGGGCCGAGACCCGCCAGCAGGCGGCCGAGCGGCTGCTGACCGTGACCGACACCGCGATCCGGGCCGGGCTCACCCTGCCCTGCCTGGCCGGCCACCCCGGTGACCCGTGGCTCGCCGAGGACGAGAACCAACGAGCCGACGCCGTCCGGGCGTGCCGAGTCTGCCCAGTGATCGCGGAGTGCCTCGGCTACGCCCAAGCCCACCCGACGACGTTCGGCGTGTACGGGGGCCGCGACTTCACGATCAACCACAGGAGTACCGCATGACCGGCGGCGCGTTCAGCGTCCCGGCCGGGGCCGTCATCCTGCACGGCCGAGGCCTTGTCATCGCGGCGTATGCCGTGCAGGTGGCGCAGAAGGCTCGGGCCCGCAACGGTCTGCCCCCGTCGGCGGACTTGGAACGCTTGGCGGTTGTGCTGGCCGCGCCGAGCCAGTCGGACAGCCCTCCGGAAGTTGCGGACGAGGCTGACTACATGACGACGCGCGAGGCAGCCACGGCACTGAAGGTCAGCAGGCGGACAGCCAGCCGGCTCGCCCCCCGCCTCGGTGGCCGCAAGGTCGGAGGCCAATGGCTGGTGGACCGTCAGGCCGTGGCCGAACACAACGGAGGCAACCATGCCCAGGAAGACTGAACCCCAAGGCAAGAACGCGCTGCTGGAACGCGCCGCGGTCGACTACGTGGAGGCGCTCACCCCTGAGGAGGTCGAGAAGCTACCGGGGGAGTTCACGCTTCACGTCCTGCTCGGGGATGTCTATGTGCCGGTGGCCAACTTCCACGGCACGGGGATGATCGGGAGGGAGTTCCTGCTGGCGGGCACTGTCATCCCGGAATGGGTGCCGAACGAACTGATCGCCGGTTTCGTCGCGAGAGGGGTCGCGGCTCCGGTCGGTGTGCCGGTCAAGGTGGTTCGCGCGATCCGTGACGGCGTCCGCTTCCCGGCGTCCGGGCGGTGATGGCCATGCTGGAACCCACCCTTGACATGCGGCCCCAGGGCCGCATCGAGTCCATCTCCCACCTGATCACCAACCTGGAGGCCCTCGGCGTCCAGGTTGCCGCCGCGGACCGGTGGCGTACCCTCCGGGGCGTTCAGCCCCCGGGCGAGCCGGAGCCGCCTGCCGACCTGCTCAACGCGACGCCCGCGGATTGCCTTGACTATGTCGCGGCACTCGGTGCGTGGCGTGCGGCCGGGGCTTCGGCCGGCGGCGAACTGACACGGCTGCTCGACCTACTCGACACGGCGATGACCCGGCACGTCGCCGAGTCTGCCGACGACTTGGTCCTCCAGCTGCGGGAGAGGTTCGACGGTGCTGCCGCAGTGCTCCGCGAGGCGAAAGCGCTCGGCATCACCGCCGACGACGACGAGCGCACCATGGTTCGCGCCGCCGACGAAGTCCGGTCGACCTGGCTCCAGCTCCACGAAGCCGGCGCCACTCTCGACCGCGTCTTCGAAGCTCGGCAGCAGCTGTCCACGGTGGCCGGGGTAGCGCCGAATCTGGCGGGCGCGGCGTTGACCGTCAACCAGCGGGATGCACTTGAGCGCGGCATCGGCAGCACCAAGGTCAACTGGGCGGTGGTCGTCACCCGGTCTGGTAGCGCCCGCTTGGCACCCCGTGATCCGGCGAACGCCTGGGTGCGGTGGTTCGACGTAACCGACGAACTGGAACTCCGGCTCCCCTCCGAGTTGACCCCCGACGACCTGATCCGCGCCTACCACGAAGGCTTGGCCGGAGCCCTGTACGCAGAAGCCGAGCATCGTGCCGGCACACACACTGAGGAGGACTGATGTCCCTCACCAACCTCATGGGCCGCGGTTCCATGAACGGAGTACCGCCGGTCCGCCTCCCCCGCGCGGGCCGTCCGGCAGCCGTCTGGGCGAAGCCGGCGGCCAAACAGCCGCCCACCGACGACGCCTACCCGGCCCACTGGAAGCCGAAGGCCCAGAGCCGGCCCGCACCCGACCCGTCCGAACCGGACGCCTACCCGGCCCACTGGAAGCCGAAGGCCCAGAGCCGGCCCGCACCCGACCCGTCCGAACCGGACGCCTACCCGGCCCACTGGAAGCGCTGAGCCGTGACCATGAACTTGCGTACACAGCGCCGGCCTTGGTGGGTGAGGGCGCTGTGTACGCAACCCCGTTCTGGCTGCTCGGGGCGCTCGGCGTGCTGACCCTGTTCGGACGGGTCTCCTGGCGGCTCACCGCCGTTCTCGCGGCGGTGGCGCTGGGTCAGCTGGCCGCCAACTTCGAGATCGCCAGCGCCTACGGGCCTGTTCACCGGGGTGGACGTGCTGAGCAACGCCAAGACCGGCGCGGCGCGCGACATCGGAAGCCTGGCGCTGACCGTGCACAGCACCGGCAACCGGGTGGCGACCTTCGGGCTGTGGGGGATCGCGGCCGCACTGACGGTGATCGCGCTGCTGCGGCAGCGCTGGGCCCGGTGGCGGCGCGGCCCCGCGTTCATCGCCGCGGTGCTGGCCTTCTCGCCGTTCGGGATCCTCGTCGTCCGACATCAACGATGCGGCGAAGAAGTACCTCGGCAAGAACACCCCCGGCCCACTGGGCTCGATCATGGACGCCATCCCGGATCTGGTCGTCAAGTGGGGCAAGGACAAGCTGAGGAGCATCCTCGGGCTTCGACCAGGGCGGCTGGCTGCAACCCGGCGGCACGTTCGCGGTGAACCAGACGGGCAAGCCCGAGGCGGTCCTCACCAGCGCGCAGTGGGAGGCGGTCGGCGCGCTTCCCAACGAACTGAAAACCACCCTCGACCGGCTCGCCAACGCCCTCGACAACGGCGTCGCCGTCGACCTCGACAACGGGCAGCTGTTCTTCGATGCCCACTACCGGCCGCATCAGCGGCAGCTGGCGTTGGATTCGCATCTGGCGGGGCGGAGGTAGGCCGCAGGGCTCGGAGAGGTGACAACCCCGGTTGCCACGTCAGGTGAGGAACTTTCCTCACCTGAGGCCCGCAGGTCGTTGCTGGGTGCGGGTCTGGGTGGGCGTGTAGCGGAACACCGTCACGCCGCCGTCGTCCAGCACGACGTCCCAGCCGGGCCGGGTGCGCAGCGTCTCGCGCAAGGCGTCGATGGTGCCCAGCGGCGCGATCCCGCGGTAGTCGGCGTAGCCGTCCATCCGGGGGCCGTAGAGCGCGAAGGTGGGGGCGCTGCGGTTCTTCAGGTGCGCCTCCAGCGCGATCAGGTAGTCCTCGGTGCGCAGCCCGTCGCCCTCGTTCTGCAGCGGCCGGTCGTACTCCCAGTCGTCGGTGAGTCGCCAGGCGTAGGCCTCGGTGGCGCGCACCGGCCAGAACGCCGAGCCGGGGCTCAGGTAGGCGCGTCCGGGAACCCCGCGTTCGAGCACCGCCTGGGCCTGATACTCGGCCCGGGGTCACCGCGTAGTGGTAGTAGGTCGCGAAGTAGGCCTGGGCGGCGGACGCCGTCAGCACCAGCAGGACGGCCCCGGCAGCCAGCCACCGGCGCAGGTCGCCGCCCATCAGGCGGGTCAGCCACGGACCGATCGCACCCCGGGATCGAGTACAGCATTACGCGCAGCACCGCCTCGCCGCCGTAGCTCTGGGCCAGCAGGATCCCGACCCGGAGCCGCCACCCGTGACTTTCCCGCCTTTCCGGCCACCACCCTTCCAGCCGACGTGCCACGGCTCGCCCCGCACGGGCAGGCCGAGGCCGAACCGGCCGAGTTGGGCTTTCGCGGACGCGATCTTCGGCGGCGAGCACTCCGCCCACTACTACTTCCGCGACTTCTGGGGGGCCGACACCGGCATGCTGGCCGCGCTGCACGTGCTGGCGCTGCTCGGCCACAGCGCCGGCACGATGTCCGCACTGGTGGCCGGCCTGCTGGTGCGCACCGCCCGGGACGCCGTGCTTCCGCTGTGGTGCGAGCAGATCGGTCTGGACGCCGCCGCCACCAGCCTGATCTTCGCGCTGTCCTCGGGCATCGACATGACCCTGTTCTATCTGGGCGGCTCGGTGATCGTCGTCGGTGAACGCCACGACCGGGTGTGCCGCGGCGGCCAGCCCGGATCGTTGTCGACCACGACGAACCTCGAGCGCGGCATGGGTCTGGGCCAGCAGGGCCGCGATGGTCTCGGTCAGCCGCGGTTCGGCACCCAGCGTGCAGACCACCACGCTCACGGCCGGGCGGTCGAGGACGCCGCGGACGCCCTGGAACCCAACGCCGACGGACGGCTGCACGTGCTGGCGCTGGCCGGCGGCTGGCCGCGCGCCGTGGTGGACGTCCGCGCGGGGTCGGCCGCCGAGGCCGCCACAGTCGTCCGGCGGGCGGTCGAGGCGGACGGCGTCCGGGCACCCTCCGGGTTCCGGGCGGAACCCGCCGGCGGGACGCAGGTGACGCAGCGGATCGGCGTCCACTCCCGGTTCACGGACGCCATCCGGCCGCCTCCTGATGGTCTTCTGATCCCGACCGACGATTGGGCCGGGAGTATGTGATCGACGCCAAACACAGCGCGGCGGCACATGACGACCGGACAGCGGGCGATGGCCTCAGCGCTGGTCCTGGCGGACGACGGACGCCGTGAGGGTGGCCGGTGGAGACGCAATAGCGTCGACGCTATTGGCGAATCAGCCAATAGCGCGTGGCGGGCTCGCCTTAAAGAGGCCGGCATCATCCTCGACTACGCCGCCGACCTGGCCGAGCAGACCACCCAACGAAGGGAACAAGACATGTCCATCACCATGCTCGACCCCATCGGGCTACGGCCCATCATCGTGCCCGACCTGGGCCGCGACGCGCTGATCTTCACTCGCCACGGTCTGGTGCTGCTGGATGCAGACCGGATCGCGGCCAAGCCTGATGACGTCATTGACCAGGTGATTGCCGCCGCGATGTCGACTCTGGAGTGAGCACCTCAATGCCCGGCTCGTCCACGACCATCGGCGTCCCCGTGCTTGATCCGAGCGTCGACGGTAGCGGCAAACTCGGCCGGCGTGATGCCCAGCGCCGGGCACGAGGGTGCCGCGCTGCGGGACCGCTGGGAGTTCGGTCGCCAGATGCTCGCCGCCCGGGATGGTGCCGGGCGGCTGCCGAACGGGTATCTGGCTGGGCTCATGGAGCGCACCGGCAAGAGCCGGGCCGAACTCGGGCATCGCGCTCGGTTCGCCGCATACTTCGAGACGGAGGAGGAACTAGCTAACGCCGTTAGCACTTTCGGCTCGTGGCATCAGGCCGTGAAGGAAATGAAGGCGCAGAAGGACGCCGACGACAACGCAGTGACCGAACCGGCCCCCACACCTGAGGGCCAGTTCGCGACCTTCGTCGCAGACCCGCCCTGGCGCTACGGCAACACCAGCACCCGCGGGGCCGCCGGGAAAGTGATCAAGGGACGCCGATCCGCGACGCGAGCTGACCCCCACCCCCCGAAAAACCCGAGGGGGCGGGGATGGGCCACTCCGGCCGGCAATGGCCCGATTCTCTCTCACAGGAGGGTGGCCACTCCTGTTCTCGAGGAACCCCAAGCTCACCCGGCACGACGTCATCACCCTGGCCGGCGGAATACACGGCTGGTGACGCTCGGCCCGCGCCGGGGATCAGCCAGCCGGCGCGGGCACGACCCCCGGGGCAGGGTCCCCCCTCCCCGCGCCCAGGATCGCCCCCTCCGGCATAGCGATATCGCGAGCGTGACAACTCGTTTCCGTGACACGTCAGAGGTCGCTTGGGGGAACGCCCCTGCGCAAGTTCCCAGCGCCGAGACAAATAGAAGGGGGGTACGCAGCAATTCGTACCCCTTGCAAAACTTGGACACCCGCGACTGAACCTGCCAGACTCCCCTAATGCAAGACGACTGCACCCCCTACCTGTACGTGCTCTGGGAAACCCTCAGTAAGGACGAGATCGGCGCAGTTCGACATCTTCTGAACAGCCCTGACGGGCCGCTTCCCACGGAACTGGAGCACCGGCTGGGCGCGATCCTCGGATGCGATCCGGGGGAGGTTTCACCGGCAACGCTACGCGGCCGGCTTCTGGAGTTCGCGCAGTCCTTACCGACAACCTGCACCGTCACGGTCGGGCCACCACTGGGGACAGCAGATGCCCGCGCTGAAGCTGAGGCGGCGGCGTTCTTCGGCCATCGCAACTTCCATTGGACTCGGGGAAGCTCTGCCGGAAAGGGCCACCAGAGGACCTACGCCGAAGGCCCCGCACGCTAGAACGGGTTGGCCAGCGCTCGTTCGACGTGCCGTCGCCAGCGCCCACTCCGCAACCTTCATCTCCGCACCTACTCATACTCGTCGACGCCGCCGCCGACATCAGGTCGGGCACGAAAGATCGGGCGGAGGCCGAGGAACTCAAGCTCATTGGGTTGCCCCCTGCCCTGATGCTCCCACGACGGGGCTGATGACCGCGCTACTCGGCGGCACTACCTCGCCACGCTCCCGCTTCTAGCTCGTCAGTGGGCATTCTTCACAGCTCCTCCGGGAACGGGATGTCGAAGTGCAGTTGCGTCGCTAGGTCGCCAAGCTCGGTGCGTGGTCCGGTGTAGCGCCAGCGAGTCTCGGAGCGCTCTCCTACGCGGTCGACCAGTCCTCGGCCGCGGAGTGTCCGCAGATCGAGGCCGACGTCGGTTCGGGTCGACGCCAGGAGTCGGAAGCAGTGGCCGCCGACGTGGTGGTAGCCGAGCCAGTTGGGCAGGGTGAGTTCATGTTTCCCGTCACACCGAAAGACCAGTGACCAGGTTGGTGGCATGAACTCGACGATCTCCGAGGTGGTCAGCCCCACTGACGACCTGGCGAGGATCTCGCAGAGCTGGTCTCGGCGGGCCTCCTTCGAGCATTGGCCCCACATGTACGAAGGCATCGTCATCGGGCCGCCGCCGTGACGTCGCTCGTGCCCAGGCAGGACGGGCAGATGACGGTGCCCGTGGCCGCGACGTCCGGCCGGATCGTCAGGTGCGCGGAGTCCTGGCAGAACGTGCCGAGCGTGGGGTCGTAGCGGCGCTGGCCCGCGACCCGACCGCAGGCGGTGCCGAGGATGCTGCTGGAACGGTGAACGACGATCAGCGGCTTCGGACCGACTGTGCTGGTGATGGTGGTGGACATGGGTGGCTCCCTCCTGGGGGGAGCGGAGAGGCATGTTGCGCACATGTTGTGCAACAACGAAGAACCCCGCTCTGACTGGTGTGTTTTGCCTTGTCAGAGCGGGGTTCGTGCGGTGGGCGATACTGGGTTCGAACCAGTGACCTCTTCGGTGTGAACGAAGCGCGCTACCACTGCGCCAATCGCCCGCGG
>CAKUSI010000095.1 GCA_934678955.1 uncultured Austwickia sp.
CCTCACGAGTCAAGCCCTCCCCGGTCCTACACAACTTTCGAACCGAGTGGTCTCACCCCAGGCTGGCACGGAGGGGCGCGACTCCCTGCACGAACACGAAATGTGGCAGGTCGAGGGGCTGACTCATCGCTACCCGACCAAGGTGCTCTCAGAGATGACGTCGACGTGCCCGCAGTACTGCGGGCATTGCACACGCATGGACCTCGTGGGCACCTCGACGCCCCAGGTCGCCAAGCTCAAGTTCGAGGGCAAGCCGGCCTCTCGCTACGCCAACATGCTCGACTACCTGCGCGCCACCCCCGGTGTACGCGACGTCGTCGTCTCCGGAGGGGACGTCGCCAACGTGCCGTGGTCCATGCTGGAGCATTTCGTGAGCGAGCTTCTCGCGATCGACTCGATCCGGGACATCCGGCTGGCGAGCAAGGCGCTCGTGGCACTCCCTCAGCATTGGCTGCAACCCCAGGTCGTGGCCGGCGTCGAGCGCCTGGCCAGCGCGGCGCGGGCCCGCGGCGTGCAGATCGCCATGCACACCCACGTCAACGCCGCCCAGTCGGTCACCCCGCTGGTCGCGCAGGCGTCCAAGGCGATGCTCGAGGCCGGGCTGCGCGACGGGCGCAACCAGGGCGTGCTCATGCGCGGCGTCAACGACACCTCGGTGCAGCTGCTCGACCTGTGCTTCGCGCTGCTGGACAGTGCGTCGATCACGCCGTACTACTTCTACCTCTGCGACATGATCCCCAACGCCGAGCACTGGCGGCTCTCGGTGCACCAGGCCCAGGACCTGCAGATGTCGATCATGGGCTACCTCCCCGGCTTCGCGACCCCGCGCATCGTCTGCGACGTGCCCTACCTCGGCAAGCAGTGGGTTCACCAGCTGGTCGACTACGACCGCAAGCTCGGGATCAGCTCCTGGAAGAAGCGTTATCTGACGAGCATCGAGACCGACCACGGCAGGGACCGCACCTACCGCTACTTCGACCCGATCCAGTCACTTCCCACCACGGGGCAGGACTGGTGGCGCGATGAAGCGATGCGGAGCTCGAGTGCCGTGCTTGCGGCGCTGACGTCGTGAGCCTCGCGCAGGCCCGCGTGGCGGTGCCGTCGGCCACCGACGAGCTCAGCACCTCGGGACACACCACCACGGATTACGCCGCCCGTGAGGCCACACTTCCCGAGGTCTTCGCGACGCGGGTGGCGACGCACCCCGACCACGTCGCCGTCGTGTGTGGGGACCGGAGCTGGACGTATGGCGAACTCGACGAGGCGACCACGCGCCTTGCGCGGCGGCTACGGGATGCCGGTGCTCGTCCTGGAACCTTCGCCGCAGTGCATTTCGAGCGCTCCGAGCTCCCGATCATCGCCATTCTCGCCTGTCTGAAGGCCGGGGCGGCGTATGTGCCGATCGACCCCAGTTATCCGGTCGAGCGGATCGAACACATCGTCAGCGAAACCGAACCCGTCGTCCGATTGACCGAGTCCACCCTGATGGCTCGGGCGGGTGACGCCTACGGTCAGACCCCGACCGTCGTGCTCGACGACGGGTGGCAGGACGAGGACTGGGACGAGGATCCTCGCTCGAGTGCGACCGGCCCGGAGGGAGATGTCGCACCCCACGACCTCGCGTACATCATCTACACCTCGGGCACGACGGGGCGCCCCAAGGGCGTCATGGCCGAGCACCGGCACGTGAGCCGCTACGTGTCAGCGTTCAACGAGGCGTGTCGCACCGGCCCGGACGACCTTGTCTACCAAGGGTTCTCACTGAGCTTCGACGGCTCGGTGGAGGAAATCTGGATGGCCTTCTCCAACGGGTCGACACTGGTCGTGCCGACGCCCGACGCCCCCCGCTTCGGTGTGGACCTCGGCAAATACCTCACCGGCCTCGGCGTCACGTACTTCTCGACGGTCCCCACCATGCTGGCCACGATCGACTCGGCACCAAGCCTTCGGACCGTCGTGCTCTCCGGCGAGGTGTGCCCGCCCGAACTCGTCCAGCGGTGGGCCCGCGACGACCTGCGGCTGCTGAACGTCTACGGACCGACCGAGGCCACCGTCAACACGACGATCGCCCACTGCCTGCCCGATCGACCGATCACCATCGGACGTCCGCTGCCGGGATACGACCTCCACATCGTCGATGAAAACCTGCAACCGGTCCCGCCCGGGGCCAAGGGCGAATTGCTGGTGAGCGGGCCGACGCTGGCCCGCGGCTACTACAACCAGCCCGAGCTCACCGCGAAGCAGTTCGTCACCGACGTCCCCATCGCGGGAGTGGAGCGCGCCTATCGGACAGGCGATCTCGTACGGGTCGGCGAGGGCGGCGACCTCGAATTCTTCGGCCGGATCGACACCCAGGTCAAGATCCGCGGCTACCGGGTCGAACTGGCAGAGATCGAGTCAGTGCTGCGAGAGGATCCGCAGGTCAGGGAAGCCGTCGTCCGCCTCGTCGGACGGGACGGGCTCCAGCAGCTCGCCGCGTGCGTCACTCTGGTCGAGGAGCCCGACGCCGCTCCGCTTGACCGGGACCGGATCCTGAGCCTCCTCGAGGGGCGGATGCCCGCCTACATGATCCCGGCCTACCTGGATGTCATCGACGTCTTACCCCGCACGACGAGCGGCAAGATCGACCGCAACGCGATTCCCCCGCCGGTCCAGGCCCTCGTGCGGGTCGACCGTGCCCTGGTGGCGCCTCGGACCCCGCTGGAAGCGGAGATCGCCGAGGTCTGGCGGGAGGTGCTCGGCGTCGAGGCGATCTCGGTCACGGACGACTTCTTCCTCGACTTGGGCGGTCACTCGCTGCTCGCGGCCCGGATGGCGGCGGCGCTGCGCCCCCTGGTCGAGCGTGGGGTCGCCGTGCGCGACGTCTACGAGCACCCCACGTTGGAGGCGCTGGCCGCTCGCATCGAGACGATGCCCCCGATCACCGACTCCGCGGCCGCGGACCGGGAGGCCGGTGCGCACGCGCGACAGCGCCCGTTCACGCGTGTCTCGCTCCCGCAGCGGGTGGCGACGTACGTGCTTCAGGGGCTGTCCATGTATCTCCTGGCAGCCGTGGCGACGATCCCGTTGGCGCTGCTGTTCGTCGTCCTGCACGACGCCTACATCGGCGTGAACTCGCTGTGGCGCGCGGCCCTCCTCAGCGCGGCGATTCTGCTGTTGACCTGGCCGACCTTCCTCGTCATCGCGATCGCCTCGAAATGGGTGATCATCGGGCGTTACAAGCCGGGCGACTATCCGCTGTGGGGCTTCTATTACTGGCGTTGGTGGCTCGTCAATCGACTGCAGGCGTTCAGCGGTCTGGCCGGGCTGGCCGGGACCCCCCTGCAGGGCCTGGTCTTCCGTCTCATGGGTGCGAAGGTCGGGAGGGGTTGCACGATCGACTCCAGCCATTGCTCGGCGTGGGACCTCCTGACCATCGGCTCCCATACGAGCATTGGCGCCGACAGCCAGTTCCTCTGCTACCGGGTCGAGGACGGGCTGCTCCGACTCGGGACCGTGGAGATCGGGGACCGGTGCTTCGTGGGTCTGCACTCCGCGATCGGTCTCGGCGTGAAGATGGGCGACGATTCGCGGCTCGAGGACCAGTCGCTCCTGCCCGACGGCACGGTGGTGCCGGCCGGCGAGGGCCGCGCGGGATCTCCCGCGCGGCCGGCGCCGGTGCCCGTCCCGAGCGCGAGAGCGGGACGGCACCGCAAGGTGGTCCTCTCCCACAACGGGCTGCCGCGACGCGGCTTTCGGAGAGTCTGGTTCGCCGTCGTGCACCTCTTCTGCGCCTCGCTGCTGGCCTCCCTCTCGGCCATCCCGGGACTCGGGCTCCTGGTCGCGCTCGTCGTGTCGGTGCTGTTCGGACCGGTCGCGCCGCTGGTCGCGGGCTTGCTGGCCGTCCCCCTGGGAGTGCTCCTGTCGTGCCTCGTCGTGGCGATCGTCCGGCGGATCGTCCTCCGGCGGATCGAGCCGGGACGATACCCGGTCGAGAGCTGGCTCTATGTGCGCAAGTGGCTCTCCGACGGCATCATGGCCGCGAGCCGCACCATGCTCCTGCCGGTCTACACGACCCTCTATCTCCCCCCGTGGCTGCGGTTCATGGGCGCCCGGATCGCGCCCCGCGCGGAGGTGTCCACCGTCTGGAAGCTCGCGCCCGAACTCGTCGACATCGGCGCGGAGAGCTTCTTCGCCGACGGTTCGATCGTCGGCGGGCGCCGGGTGCATCGGGGAACGTTCCAGGTGTCGCGCAATCGGATCGGTCGACGCAGTTTCGTCGGGAACGGGGCCGTCCTGCCCGTCGGATCCGGCCTCGGCGAGGGCTGCCTGCTCGGCGTCCAATCGATCCCGCCCCCCGCACCGGCCTCCACCCCCGACGGCACCGACTGGCTGGGAGCGCCGTCGTTCCGTCTGACGCACCGCGCGAAGGTGGGCAACTTCGACGACGCGGTGACCTTCCACCCCACACGCTCCCTGTATGCCCAGCGGGCCCTCATCGACGCCCTGCGGATCCTCATCCCGGGATACATCGGGTTGTCGTCGTTCGTCGCGTGGGTGGCCATGATGTATGTCGCCTTCACGCGCTGGGGGATGTGGCAGATGTTCGTGCTCGCGCCGCTGGCCTCCTTCGCGCTCGCGCTGTGGGCGATCGTGCTCGTGGCGACGCTCAAGATCATCGTCATGGGCACCTTCCGCCCGGAGATCAAACCGCTGTGGTCGGTCTACGTCTGGCTCAACGAGATGGTCAACGGCGCGTACGAGTCGGTCGTCGCGCCGACGCTCACCACGATGTTCGGAACTCCCTTCGTCGCGCCGTTCCTCCGCCTCATGGGGTGCCGGATCGGGCGACGCGCATACATCGCAACGGCCCTGTTCTCTGAGTGGGACCTTGTCGAACTCGGCGACGACGTCGCCCTGAACCACGGGGTCGTGGTCCAAAACCACCTCTTCGAGGACCGGGTCTTCAAGAGCTCGCATCTGGTCGTCGGCTCGGAAGTCTCCGTGGGCAACATGACCGTCCTCCTCTATGACTCCGTCATCGAGGAGGGGGTCACCGTCGGCCCGCTGTCCCTGGTCATGAAGGGGGAGACCCTCGCTGCGGGGACACGCTGGCACGGCATTCCCACGCTGCAGGATGACGCCGGCCAGCCATGAGCCAACGCATTCAAGGGCTCGATCTCGCCCGCGGGGTGGCGCTCGTGGGCATGTTGGCCGTGCATGTCTTTCCCACGTTCGATCGCGACGGTTCGGCCTCGCTCGCGACGCAGCTGGCGTCCGGTCGGTCTTCGGCGGTGTTCGCACTCATGGCAGGGGTCGGACTCGCCCTCGTCACTGGTGGGCGCCACCGGGTTGAGGGACCGGAGTTGAACCGCTCGGCGGCGGCCATCGCCGTGCGGGCCGGGCTCATCGGAGTCCTCGGCCTTCTGATGGGGTATGTCACCGCCTGGGGCGACCTTGAGGTGTACGTCATCTTGCCGTCGTACGCGTTGATGTTCCTCGCAGTCCTGCCGGCCTTGCGGCTTCCGGCCACCGCGCTGTTCGCGGTGGGCGGCGCCGTCGGGTTGCTGGCGCCCATTCTCCTCAGAGTCATCTTCGCCGGTGATCCGGGCTGGGACCCTGCGTCGAACCCCGATCCCACGCTGGGGGACGCCGTCGCGCACCCGATCGGGGTCCTCGTCTACCTCCTGGTCGGCGGGGCCTTTCCGGTCCTGATCTGGGTCACGTTCCTCCTCGTGGGCCTCGGCCTCGGGCGCCTGGACCTGTCGTCGCGCCGCGTCGCGGCGTGGTGCATCGGTGCCGGTTCGGCTCTGGCGGTCGCCGCTTGGACGGTGTCGCAGATCCTGCTCTATCCGTTGGGCGGTCTGCGGGAACTCCGCAGGGCTGCGCCGCGCCGCTGGTCGGACGAGCGAATCCTGTGGGCCCCCTTCCCGGGTGAGTTGGACACCCCGTGGTGGTATGCGCTGCGGGCACCGCATTCGGACGCGCCCCTCGCGATCGTCATCGCGGTCGGTTCTGCGCTGGCCGTCTTCGGGGTCGTGCTGTCCATCACCCGTTCGGGCCGGCTGGTCGGGATCCTCGCGCCGCTGTCGGCCGCCGGCAGCATGATCCTCACCCTCTACTGCGCCCACATCGTCGTGCTCGCGACAGGCCTGTTCGAAGACCATCCCGGAGTGCAGTTCGTCCTTCTGCTCGCGGCGATGCTCGCCTTCGCCACGTGGTGGCGGCCTCGGCACCGACGCGGACCGCTGGAGACGCTCATCGCCATCCCGGTCGCCTCGGTGCGTCGCGCCATGACCTCCCGGACCGCGTCCACGCGAGTGAATCCGCGCTGACCGGCCCGCGAAGGGAGGCCATCCGCTCAGGTCAGGGCGCCGTGCCGGGCCAATACATGCTGTCCTTCGTCGGGCGGGCCCCGAAGATCGCCTGGCCCACGCGGACGACCGTCGCGCCCTCCTCGATGGCCAGCTCGTAATCGCCGGACATGCCCATCGACAGCTCGGGCCCGACCAGGTCGGGGTCTTCCTCGCGCAGGCGGTCGCGGAGCGTCCGGAGCATCACGAAGCAGGCGCGTACGCGGTCGGCGTCGGCCGTGAACTCGGCGAGCGTCATCAACCCGCGCACCCGCAGCGACGAGCAGCGCGGCAGCGTCCGCACGAACGACGCCACATCCGCAGGGCGCAGCCCGAACTTCGACTCCTCGGCCGAGGTGTTGACCTGCACCAACACGTCCAGGCCCCGTCCCGCCGCCTGCAGTCGGCGGTCCAGCGCCTCGGCGACGCGCGTGCTGTCGAGCGCCTGGAACTCGTCCGCGAACGCGGCGACGTCCTTCGCCTTGTTGGTCTGCAGGTGCCCGATCACCGACCACGACAGTCCCAGGTCGGCCATCGCCGCCGCCTTGCGTGCCGCCTCCTGCACCTTGTTCTCACCGAACGCAGTGCAGCCGGCCGCCACCGCCAACCGGAGCCGGTCCTCGGGCACGGTCTTGCTCACCGGCAACAGCCGGACCTCCGCCGGGTCGCGACCGGCGCGCTGGGCCGCCGCCGTGATGCGTTCCCGGACCGCGGCGAGGCTCCGCCGGAAGTCCTCGACCGTGGCCGCGCGCGCGTACCCCTGTGCGGTGGCGCCGCCCTGACCCGTCCCGTCGACCACGTCGACCACCTCCTTAGTGAACCCCATCATCCCCCTGGTCGCCCCGGACGCGCGTCGCGCGGGGTTCGCCGGTCGGCCCGAACACTCAGGTATCGGTGGTGAGCGCGGCCAGGCGCTGGCCCCGGTGGGCGGCCAGCCGTTCGGCCTCGACCTCCAGCGCGGCCGTCGTCTTCGCCGAGAACGCGGCCCACGGCTCGACGCGGACCGTCAGCCGCGCCCCGGAGGACTTCGGACGCCACAGGCCGACCACGTCGCCGTCGATCGCCACCGCGCCGGGTCGGCCGAGCACGGGCCACAGCGCCTTGCGGCGGGCCGCGTCGCCGCTGATCAGCTCCCGGTCTCGAGCCTGGAGCCACGGATCGTACGGCCCCAGCAGCGTGACCGCGCCGGACGTCGCCGCCGTCGAACCGACGAGGGCATCAAAGTGATCGGCCAGCACGAACCGCTCCCCCGGCAGCCCGTCCACGCGGACCGTCTCGACGTCGGCCGGCCAGCGCGCCTTCACCGCGGCCGGCGCGGCGTCCAAGAAGGTGGCGGCGTCCTTGACCGGCGCGGGACCGAAGAACCGAAGGTAGCCGCGCACGACGTCGTACCGGGCCTCCGCCTCCGCCCCGGACCGCGCGAAGAAGAGGGGCTCCAGGCCCTCGATCCGTCGCAGCAGGGGGGGCGCCGTGCCGAGGTCGAGCTCCAGGCCGGCCTGCAGTGCCGCCAGGCGGAACGGGTTCTCCCAGGGGTGAATGCACCCGCAGGGCCGGCAGGCTCGGACGTACGGGTCCTCGAGTCGCGCGGTCATCTCATGGGAAAGATCGCCCTTGACCATGGGCTGACGAACGATGTCCCGCTGCATCTTGGCCTGATGTGTCAAAGCCTCCAGGACCGTGATGTCCGCCTCGCGGAGCGGCTTGGCGGCGTCGAAGATCCTCTTCTTCGCGTCGGTCTCGTCCAGCGGCGCCGTCGCCACGGCCACGCCGGGCAGGTCGACGCGCCGGTACACGTGCGGCGCGGCCCGCAGGGTCCATACGCAGGCGACGTCGGCGGGATCGAACGCGTCCAAGCCTCGGCAGGCCAGCGACCACGACGCCCCCGCGTGCCCGGTCTCCTGGATCCCGACATCGAGGATCGCCACGTCGGCAAGCCCCCGCGTCGAGCCCGGCGACGCGTCGAGCTGCTGCGCCCCCCAGCGGAAGGCGCGGGCCTGGTCTTGAGTGACGGTGATCGAGCTAGCGCCGGCCACGACCGTGCTGATCTCGATTGTGCCCGCCACCGACGTGCTGAGCTCGACGCAGAACGGGAGCCATCGGTCTGGGGGTCTCAGTCCGGCAGGTTGAGCGCCAGGGGGTGTCGCGGCTGGTAGAGCAGGATGGGGTCCGCCCCGGGGACGTCCAGCTCGATGGTCAGGCCGTAGCCCTCATCCCGTACCTCGCGGGTGAACCGCGCCCCGCGGCCGGCCAGCTCGGCGATCGTCGCCTCGAGGTCGTCGCATACGAGCGAGATCTGGTGCTGCCGCTGCGACTCATACACCTCGTGCTTGCCGTCCGGATCCGTGAACTCGACGGTCGTGGGGTGCACCCCCAGCTCGGAGGGGCCCGACTTGTAGATCAGCCAGCCGTCCCCGGCGTCGAGGCTGGGCCAGCGCAGGACGTCGCGCAGGAAGGCGCGGGTGGCCTCCGCGTCGTCGGAGTAGATGAGGGCGTGGACTCCGGTGATCACGGCTTCGAGGCTACGTGGGATGGCAGCCGGCGGCTAGGCAACCTCCGCAGGAGTCCCGCCGGTGAGCGCGAGGAGCTCGTCGTACGTCAGCCAGAGCATGGCGTGCTTCACGCCGCCGCCGGCCCAGAGCCGCTCGTGGCCCGCGAGATCCACGTCGATCACCGTGCGCAGGGGCGCTGGGTGCCCGGCCGGGGCGCAGCCGCCGATCTCCTGGCCCGTCGCCTGCAGGACGGTCGCGGCGTCGGCCCGGCGCAGCGTGTCCACCCCGAACAGGGCGCCCGCCTTCACCGGGTCGACGCGGTGCGCCCCGCTGGCCATGACGAGGACGGGTTCGTCGCCGGCGCGGAAGACCAGGCTGTTGGCGATCGCGCCGACGTCGCAGCCCAGCTCCGCGGCCGCGGCCGCCGCCGTCGGCAGGTCGACGTCGAAGAGGCGGATGCGGTCGTGCAGGCCGCGGGCGGCCAGGGCCGCTCGTACGGCTTCCAGCGCCGGATCCGTCTCGGCCTCGTTCGAGGGGTCGCCCGGGGATGCGTACGGTGTGGGGTCGAGCGTCATGCCCCATTCTGGACACGCCTCGCGGGCCGGATCGGCCCCATCGAGGACGCGCCAGGAAGCGCACGGCCAGAATGGCCCTGGCAAGGCGCTTTCGGGGGCAAGGTATGGCCATGGACGTCGTGGTGACCTACCTCGCGGTGGTGTTCGGGTGCGGACTGGTCGCGTGGCTCGTACGGATGCCGCCGCTGATCGGTTTCCTCGCAGCCGGGTTCATCCTCAACGGGATGGGCGTGCCGCAGTTGGAGGAACTCCCCCTGATGTCCGACATCGGGGTGACGCTCATGCTCTTCGCGATCGGGCTGCGACTCGACCTGCGTCACTTGCTCGGCAAGGAGGTCTGGCTCACCGCGACCGCCCACATGGTGTTGACCGCGGTGGTGGGCACGGGCTTCCTCTTCGCGCTGAGCCTGCTCGGCGCGTTCGGCCCCGAGGAGTTGCGGGTCCTGGCGGTGCTCGCGCTGGTCATGTCGTTTTCCAGCACGATCTTCGTGGTCAAGATCCTGCAGGATCGCGGCGACGAGCAGGCGCTCTACGGGCGCATCTGCATCGGCGTGCTGATCATGCAGGACATCGCGGCCGTCGCGGTGATCTCGATATCCCGCGGGACCGCCCCGAGCATCTACACGCTGGGACTGGTCGTCGTGCTGCCGCTGCTGGCCTGGGTGGCCCGCGACTGGCACAAGCTCGGCCACGGCGAGATGGGGGCGCTCTTCGGGATCGCGATGGCGCTGATCCCGGGCTACGCGCTCTTCGAGTGGCTGGGCCTGTCCGGGAGTCTCGGCGCCCTGATCATGGGCCTGGTCCTCGCCCCGACCGTCGGCTCGGACCAGCTGTCGCACACCCTCTTCACCGTCAAGGAGCTCCTGCTCGTCGGGTTCTTCGTAAGCATCGGCTTCATGGGGCTGCCCACCCTGGACAACCTGAAGGTGGGGATCCTGCTGACCCTGCTGCTGCCCATCCAGGCCGCCCTCTACTGGGTCATCCTGTGGAGCCTCGGGCTGCGCAACCGGACCAGCGTGCTCACCGCGCTGCTCCTCTCGAACTACTCCGAGTTCGCGCTCATCGTCGCCGCCCTCGGCGTCGAGGCCGGCTGGCTGTCGCAGCACTGGCTGATGTCCCTGGTCATCGCGGTCTCCGCGGGGTTCGTGCTGGCCTCGATCGTGAACCCGCGCAACGCCTCCGCGGCGTCCCGGTTCGCCCAGAGGCTGCCGACCAGGCCTCCGCACAAGATCCATCCCGAGGATCGCCCGGTCGACATCGGCACCGCCACCGCGATCGTCCTCGGGATGGGACGCGTCGGGCGGGCGACGTACGTGCAGTTGCGCGACGAATACGGGTATGACGTCCTCGGCGTGGAGCACGACCCGCACCGCCTGGCTGCGCTGCGCGCCCAGGGCTTCAACGTGGTCGAGGGGGACGCGACCGACTTCGACTTCTGGGCCCGCGTGGTGCGCAACCAGCGGGTGAAGATCGTCGTCCTGGCCATGCCGTCGCAGCATGCCAATATCGACGCGCTGCGGCAGCTGCGCGCGATCGGCTACCGCAACGGGACGGTGGCCGCGGTGGCCCTCTATCGCGAGGACGTCGAGGAGCTCGAGAAGCTCGGCCTGGACGTGGTGGTACATCTGTACGCCGGCGCCGGCGAGGCCCTGGCCGACCGCGCGGTCGAGGCCCAGCAGCACGACGCTTGAGGACCCCTTGCGGTCCCGTCGGTGCGGCAGCCCCATGGACGTAGGGGCGCGAAGCGACACGGGACTCGAAAAAAGATCTTGAGCGCGGTGTCGCATCCGGTGGGCGCCGATCGTGGTGTGAGTGAGGGCGGGACGAACCCGCTCCGCGGGCTCCGCGCCCGACAGACTCATACCAACGCCATCCCCCGCCATACGGGGTCCGACCGCGAAGGAGCACACCATGACCACGTACCTGCTCTCCGTCCACCACGGCGACATCTCCGAGGCGCCGGCCGACCTCGACATGCAGCAGGTTTTCGCCGACGTCGAGGCGTTCAACCAGGAGGTTCAGGCCGCCGACGCGTGGGTCTTCGCCGGTGGGCTGATGCCCGCGTCGAGCGCGACCGTCGTCGACGCGACCGGTGGCGCCAGCCGTGATGTTGTGATGACGGACGGCCCGTTCCTGGAGTCGAAGGAATACCTGGGCGGCGTCTGGGTCATCTCGGCCCCCGACCTCGATGCGGCCCTGGCCTGGGCGCGCAAGGCGAGCGCGGCGTGCCGGCTGGCCGTCGAGGTGCGCCCGTTCCAGGCGGACATCTGAGGCGAGAGGTCGCCGCGCGATGGCCGACGTCTGCTGACGCCCGCGTCACCGGCCGACGGCCGACGCCCGATGA
>CAKUSI010000096.1 GCA_934678955.1 uncultured Austwickia sp.
GATCATCCCAAGCCAGCGGGCACTTTTCACGCTCCCAACCCCGTGTCACCAAACTCCGCGTGAAACGCCGAGGCTAGAGCGCGAAGATTCCGGTAGACCTGAAACAGCCTCTCGTCATGGCTGGGCAGGGCCTCGTAGATCGTCTGGTAGGTGAGGGCGTAGTCGCTTAGTTGTCTGAGGATCGTCTCCGTATCGGGTCCGTTGGCCAGGTAATCGCGAGCTTCCCTGTACAGGTGTCCGACGTTGGCTTCGTAGCCGGTAACCGCGGTCAGCCAGACCGAGAGCAGGACATCGCGCCGACCTCGCTGGGCGTGGCCACGGCCAACCGCTTGCTTCCACCAGTCGTCATCGAACTGGGCCCAATAGGTGTCGTACAGCTTCTCGACGTCATCTTCAGCCAGTTCTCCCCGGAGGAACAACAGGTTCTTCACCAAGTCGATGGCGGAGAGCGGCGTCTGGCGCCCGTTCAGTACCTCGAAGATCACCTGAGCGTCGTCGTTGTCGTCCAAGTCGATGACCACCACCTTGAACAGACTCGCCAAGGCGTCGGCGAGCGCGACCAGCCGCACCGGGTCGATTCCCCCGTCCTCGGTGGCGTACTCGCGTGCAGCGTCTGCGAAGTACCCCCGGGCCTCCAGATAGCGGTGGGGGGCCGCTTGGTCGTAGTCAGGCAGCGCGTCACCCATGGCCACGGGCCACAGTTCGCGGTCCCGACGACGGGGCCACAGCTTGAAGACCTCCTCCGGGGACTCCACCACATCATCGGGGTTGAACAGCATTCGACGAACCGTCTTGGTGCGCTCGGAAGAAGTCTCGGCCAGGACGTCAGCCAGCCCGCGGATGAGCAACTGAACCGTGGTGAGGCGCTGCTGGCCGTCGATCACCGAGCGCAACGCCACGCCCCCCGTCGCGAAGGGCAAGCCTGCACACACGATGGCACCCAAGAAGTGCGGAGAGACCGCCTGCTCCTTGGCCTTGAGCTTGCTGCCTTCGTCACCGCCCAGCCGAACCTCCAGCAACCGATCCGCAGTCGACGCTAGGTCCTCGAACAAGAGCCTCCACTGCCCATCCAGCGTCCACTCGTAGTCCCGTTGAAACGTCGGAATCACATATCGGCGCTCGGGCTTGAGGATGTCCTGCAGAGGGTAGGTCTTTGCGTCCACGTGACTCCCGAGTGTGTTCACGGCTCCGAGGCCGCTCGTTCAGCACTCTAGCCACCGCCTCGGACAACTCCGCCACCAGCAGGGGGCACCACGCTGGTCAACTGCCCCGAGCTCGAGGCTTGCTTCTTGACCGACGGGGGCCACCAGCTCCGTGCCGGCAATCCCGACCGTTCCTCGGCGGCGCGGGGACGTTTCGCGGTCACCGCTGGCCCTCACCCGCTGTTACCCAGATATGGTGCAGGCAACTGTGATTGACGACGAGGATCCATCGAGACAATGCCGTCCTGTACGCCCGCCCCACACCCACAACGCTTGACAGGCCGTGCTACGGCCCCTTTGCGGACTCTGATCGGAGAATAGAGAGAAGTGTCATCCCTCTCCTTGGCCAGCCCAGCCCATCCCGAGGTTCCGCAGCCCGGACGCGTGGTTGAGGTGCGCGGCGCGACATGGGCGGTCACCGACGTCGTCGAACAGGGGATCACCCGGTCGCCGGCGGACGAGACGATCGCTGGGTTGCAGCATGTGGTCACCCTCCAAGCGTTGGGTGAGGACAACCTCGGCGACGAGTTGCGCGTGATCTGGGAACTCGAGGTCGGCAATACCCTTGCGCCGGACCAGGGCCTGCCCGAGCGGATCAACGCCGACGCCTTCGACGACGCGAACACGCTCGGAGCGTTCGTGGACGCCGTTCGGTGGGGCGCTGTCACGTCGGCCGACGACCGCGCCTATCAGGCACCCTTCCGGTCTGGGGCGAACGTGGAGGCGTATCAGCTCGAACCGCTTCGCCGCGCCCTGCAGGCCCCCCGCACCAACCTGCTCCTGGCCGACGACGTGGGTTTAGGCAAGACGATCGAGGCAGGCTTGGTCATCCAGGAGCTGCTGCTGCGTCACCGGGCCCGCACGGTGGTCGTGCTGTGCCCGCCCAGCCTGTCGTTGAAGTGGCAGGACGAGATGCGCGACAAGTTCGGCCTGGACTTCGTGGTCGTCAACAGCGAGCGGATGGCGGAGCTGCGCCGCAGCCACGGCCTGAACGCGAACCCGTTCCGCCTCTTCCCGCGCGTGATCGTGTCGATGGCGTGGCTGCGAACGGCACGGGCGCAGCGTCTCCTGCGCGAGATCTACGCCGAGGTGGGCGACACGCGCTCGGCACGTCGCTATGCGTTCGACGCGCTGGTGGTTGACGAGGCCCACCATGTCGCGCCGGCGTCCCCCACCACGACCGGACGCGGTGGCCGCGCCTACGCGGTGGACAGCCAGCGCACGATCTACACCCGCGAGTTGGCCGAGCGCTGCGAGCACCGGCTCTTCCTGTCCGCCACGCCCCACAACGGGCACAGCGAGTCGTTCACCGCCTTGCTGGAGATGATCGACAACCGGCGGTTCTCCCGAGGTGCGGACCTGGACGAGAACGCCCTGCGTGACGTCACGGTTCGACGACTCAAAGCCGAGATCACGTCGAAGAACTTCAAGACCCGCAGCATCGAGCGGATCCCGTTCACCCCGACCAACTCCGAGCGGGAGCAGTTCGAGAAGCTCACCGACATCCTGCGGAGGAGCAAGAAGCTGAACGGCCGCGAGCAGGGCGGCGACCTGGTCGGCATGCTGTTGAAGAAGCGTTTCCTGTCCTCGCCGGTCGCGTTCGGACGCACGCTCGCCGCGTATACCCAGTCGCTGGCTGATCCCGGACGTGCGCTGGCGGCGTCGCTCTTCGATGACGACGACGAGGTGCTCCGCGAGGTGCTGGGCAGCGAGGCCAGCGACGAGGAAGAGGGCCTGCAGCACCACCCCGAGTTCGTCGCCCTGCAGCAGCGGAAGGCGGCCAATCCGCTGGCCGCTGCCACGACGGCCGACCTGACGAATCTGATCGAGTGGGGCCTGGGCTACGAATCGCGTCCCGACTCGCGGTTGGACGCTCTGGTGCGGTTCCTCGACGGCATCTGCCGGCCCGGACGCCAGTGGTCCAACGAGCGGGTGGTGGTTTTCACCGAGTACGCCGACACACTGGCCTGGATCGTGGAGGTGCTCACCTCCAAGGGCTATGGCGACCGGTTGGAGGTCATCCAGGGCTCGACCGACCCCGAGGAGCGCGAACTGATCCGGCAGCGGTTCACCGCCAACCCGGCCGACGAGCCCGTCCGCGTTCTGGTCGCCACCGACTCCGCCGGTGAGGGCATAGACCTGCAGACACACTGCCACCGGCTGGTGAACTTCGACATCCCGTTCAACCCGTCCCGCCTCGAACAGCGCATCGGCCGCATCGATCGCTACGGCCAGACCCAGACCCCCAAGATCTTCCACTTCGTCCCCGAGAAGACCTCCACCACGTTCGGCGCCGACATGGACTTCATGGCCCGGATCGCCCGCAAGGTGGGCCAGGTCGCCGCCGACCTCGGGTCGGTGAACCAGGTGATCGATCTCGACATCCAGCAGCACTTCTCGCCCAACAAGTCCCGAAGCACGACGGTCGACGACCGAGCAGCCACCATCATCAACAAGACCTTGGCCGGCGGTCTCGAACTCAACCGGCAACTCGACGAACTGTCCCGGTCGTTCCAGGCGAAGAAGGAAGACCTGCACCTGACACCCGCCGCCACCGAACGGGTCGTGTCCACCGCGCTGGCGATGTCTCGGCAGCCGGCCTTGAAGCCGGTCGGGGACGACCGCACCGACGCCCGCGTGTTCGAGGTGCCCAAGCTGAGCTCCCGCTGGCAGAAGTCCTTGGAGGGTCTGGCGACCAAGCTCGACCCAGGACGCCAGCGTCCGATCACCTTCGACCCCGACGCTCTCATCGACCCCGAGGACGGCGCCACCCGCACCGACCTGGTCGCCATCCACCTCGGGCACCCACTGCTGCAGCGCTCGGCGCGGCTACTCCGCAACGGCCTGATGACGGCGGGTTCGGACGTGAACCGGGTGACCGCCGTCGTCATGGAGGATCTGGACGCCTCGTGCGTCTCCGCGGTCTCCCGGCTGGTGTTGGTCGGACGCGGCGGGCTGCGGCTGCACGAGGAGGTCTTCGTGACCGGGCTGCGGATGAAGGCCCAGGACCTGGCCGAGGAGAAGGTCCTCGACCTGCTCGACCGGGCCCTCGACCCCGGCCAGCACACCCCCGCCAACGATGCCGTCCGCGCGCAGTTGGCTGCCGTGTGGAACGGTGAGGCGTTCACCACCCCCGGCGGCCCGCGGGGACGCCTCCACGAGCGGCTCACCGCTGCGATGCAGCGCCGCGCCGACACCCGACAGAAGCGGGTCGAGGACCTGCTGGCCGTCCGCCGCGACACCGACCTGAAGCGGGCAACGGAGATCTTCGCCGCTTTCCGGCGCAACCTCACCGACTCGATCGCCCGCCTCCACCGAGAAGACGAGCAACAACTCGACATGCTCCCGCTGGCCGACGACCAGCGTGCCCAACGCGCCCGCGATCTTCGGGCCATGGAGGCCCGGCTCGACTCCCTGGGCGAGGAGGAACGACGCGAACTCGAGGCGATTCGGGAGCGCTACACCGACGTAAAGCCCTATGTGTCCGCCGCGGCGCTCGTGTTCGCGCTGACCCCCGCTGACGCCCGCGCCTGGGAGGACGTGCGATGAGCCGCAAGCCCTACGTCCGCCGCAGCCAGCCGACCACCGCCGAGCTGCACCGCCGCTGGCTGCAACTGGTCGACACCGACGGGCCGTTCCTGTCGATCCCCGTCCTCAAGCGCGTGTACCCCCAGGGCATCAGCATCCTCGCCACCGACATCCTCAGCGACCTCAAGGCCGCCAAGGACCCGTTTGAGAAGGCTTGGGACGCCTGGTCCACCGGCGATGCTTCCCTCGACGAGTTCCGGTCGGCCCGCGACGCCTGGGTCGACGTCGTGTTCCGGCGGGTGTTCGGCTGGGGCCCGTTCCTCACCACCGACGCCGCACCCACCACGATCGTCTCGCCCAACCACAAGGTCACCCTCACCAGTACCGGCGCATTCCACCGCAACGGCGAAACGTTCGCCCTCACCTGGGTGATCGACCCGATCCGCAGCCTCCGTGATCTCGCCGACGACGGGTGGGCCACCGACGCGATCGACCGGATGGAGCTCATGCTCCGTCAAGCGGGTGTCTCGATCGGGGTCGTCACCGACGGCCGCTGGTGGGGACTGGTCAGCGCCCTGCCGAAGACAGCGGTCGCTTCCGGCATCGTCGACAGCCAGACGTGGATCGAGGAGCCGGCCACCCGCGATGCCCTCGCCGCCTTGCTCTCCCCGCTCCGGCTGGCCGGCGGCAACGCCGACGACCGACTGCCCGCACTGTTCGCGGCGTCCGTCACCGCCGCCGAGGACATCACCGAGGCCTTGGGCAGCCAGGTGCGCCAAGCGGTCGAGTTGCTGGTGCAGTCCTTCTCAGAGACCGCCGAGGAGACCCGACGCCGCGGCGAACCGGACCCACTGCCCGACGACGGCGATGCGATCTACGCCGCCGCCGTCACCATCATGATGCGGGTGGTGTTCCTGCTGTTCGCCGAGGAACGCGACCTGCTCCCCCAGGGCGATCTGTTCGACTCCGGCTACGGGCTCACCGGCCAACTCGATGCGCTGCGCCAGCGCGCCGAGGACGAGACCCCCGAAGCTCTCGACGCCACCTCCGGCGTCTGGCATCGGCTGCTGGCAACGTCGCGGGCGCTGTTCCACGGCGCCTCCTTCGAAGACCTGCGGCTGCCCTCCTACGGCGGCTCCCTGTTCGACCCGAACCGCTTCCCGTTCCTGTCCGCCCTCACCGAACGTCGCACCCTCGCGCTACCGGTCAACGACCGGGTCATGATGCACGTCCTGGACGCCGTGCAGATGGCCGACGTCAAGGGCGAGGGACGGCGCCCCATCTCGTTCCGCGACATCGACGTCGAACAGATCGGCTACATCTACGAGGGCCTGCTCGGCTACACGTGCCGCTTCGCTGAGGAGACCGTTGTCGGGCTGATCGGCAAGGCCGGCGCTGAGCCGGAGATCCCCCTGCGGGTGCTGGGCGACCTGGCCGAGGAGCACTACACCGACAAGGCGCTCGCCCAAGCCATCCTGGCCTGGGTGAAGGCCGACCAGCCCGCCGCCGAGGGACGGACGGCCTCCGTGATGACCAAGGCGCTCGCGGCCGGCGACGCCCTCGAGGACGCCGACCTCGCGATCCGAGCAGTCACCCACGACCCCGACCTGGCCGCCGAACTCAAGAGCTGGATCGGGATCATCCGCCGCGACCTGCGCGACCGGCCCACCGTGATCAAGGAGGGCGGGCTGCTGGTCGTCGAGACCCCCTCCCGACGCAACGCCGGCGCGCACTACACCCCCCGCGCACTCGCCGAAGAGATCGTGCTCCACGCCCTCGAACCACTCGTTTATGCGCCGGGCCCCTACCAGACCCCCGACCGGGACGCCTGGCGGCTGAAGTCGCCTGAGGAGATCCTCGACCTGAAAGTGGCCGACATCGCCTGCGGCTCCGGTGCTTTCCTCGTCGCCGCCGCCCGCTACCTCGGCGCCCGCCTCGTCGAGGCCTGGACCGAAGCCGGCACGGCCCTGGGCAGCCCGCACGGCCTCGAGACGGAGGCCATCCGCGAGGTTGTCGCGCGCTGCCTCTACGGCGCCGACATCAACCCCATGGCCATCGAGATGGCCAAGCTGTCGCTCTGGCTGGTGTCACTCGACCCCAAGCTGCCCTTCAGCTTCGTCGACGACAAGCTACTCGTCGGCAACTCCCTGCTCGGCGTCACCGACCTCGCCCAGCTCGAAGCCCTCCACATCGACCCCAGCCGGGTGCCCCAGAAGCAGGCTCTGTTCGACGTCACCAGCGCCGGCTACGCCAGCACCGTGGACGTGCGCGGCACCATCGCCAAGGCGATCCGCCTGCGCGAGGCCCTCGCCAGCGAGGTCGACGACAACGATCCCCAACGCTCCGCCAAGGCCAAGCAGGGACAGCTCCGCCGCCTCCACGAGACCACCGCCCAACTTCGCGACAGTGCCGACGGCATCATCGCCGCCGGGCTCCGCCTCGGCGGCAAACCGGGCAGGGCCCTCGATGAGGCCTACGCCAACCTCCGCGTCGCCGTCAACGACGCCTACGCCAGCCACGGGACCGCCAACCGCGGCTTCCTCGACACCGTCCTCGCTGAGGGGCTCGCCCCCACCGTTGACACCGACTACGAGCGTTGGCAGCCGCTCCACTGGGCCATCGAACTGCCCGACGTGTTCGAACGAGGAGGCTTCGACGGGATCATCGGAAACCCGCCCTTCCTTGGTGGACAGAAGATCACCGGCGCGATGGGCACGGAGGTCCGCGACTGGTTCGTTCACGTGCTCGCTCGGGGTTCCCGCGGCAGCGCGGACCTGGTCGCCTACTTCTTCCTGCGCGCCTCCGGTCTGCTCGATCGCTGCGGCACCCTCGGCCTCATCGCCACCAACACCGTTGCCCAAGGCGACACTCGCGAGGTTGGGCTCGACCGCATAGTCGCAGAGGGCTTCACTCTCACCCGCAGCATCCAAAGCCGCTCTTGGCCCGCCGCAAGCGCCAACCTCGAATACGCCGCCGTCTGGGGCACGCGCGGCCCAGTGTCCCCCCTCGCGAAGCGGGTTGCTGACGGCGCAGCTGTCGCTCGGATCTCAACGCTGCTCGAACCGGAAGGCCGCGTCACCGGCTCGCCCATCCGGCTCGCTGAGAACGTCGGCCGCGCCTTCAAAGGCATTGAGGTGACCGGCATGGGTTTCACAATCGAACCCCTGACCGCAGCCAATTGGCTGGCCGAAGACCCTCGCAATGCGGAGATCCTCTTCCCATATCTCAACGGCGAGGATCTCAACTCCGACCCGCGCTGCGAAGCGCCTCGTTGGATCATTGACTTCGGACTTCGAAGCGAGTCAGAGTCGCAGGGCTTTCCGATGGCTTTCGCGCACGTTACAGCTCACGTCAAACCAGAACGCCTGCACAATCGAAACGTCAAGCTCGCCACCTTGTGGTGGCAGTTCAAGAGGCCAGCGCCCACACTCAGACGTGCAATGTCCGGTCTGGGCCATGTGCTTGCCATCGCACTAGTCAGCAGAACAGTCATGCCCATGCGTGTGCCCTCGGGGCAGGTCTTCAGCCACGCGCTCGGCGTTTTCGCCACGGACTCGTTCGCTCAGCAGGCGATTCTGTCGTCGTCACTGCACCAGCTGTGGGCCATCAAGTACGGCTCCGGAATGCGCAACGACCCGCGCTACACCCCGTCAGACGTGTTCGAGACGTTCCCTCGCCCGTCTGAAACCGCCGAGCTCGACGACATCGGCCGTACCTTGGACGCGGAGCGCCGCGAGATCATGCTGCGCCGCGAACTGGGGCTCACGAAGCTGTACAACCTGGTCAACGACGAAGCGGTCGCGTCACCGTCTGATCCAGATGTGGCGCGACTCCGGGAAATCCATGAGCAACTCGACCACGCGGTGATGGCCGCCTACGGCTGGTACGACGTACCCCTGAACCACGGCTTCCATACCTACCGGCAAATGACCCGCTGGACAGTGTGCCCCGAGGCTCGTGTCGAGATCTTGGACCGCCTCCTGAAGGAGAACCAGCGCCGGGCCGCGTTGCAGGGCGATGTGGTACCGGACCAGGCGGATGACGAGGAGGTCGACGAGTGACGGTGCAGACGACACAGACTCCCGGGTACGAGTTGCGTGCCAAGCCGGATGGCTCCGCGTGGACGGCCCGGGAGAACTTGACCGAAATCCTGCGTCGGGAGTTGGTGGGCCCCCTGAGCGGCGACGACGAGGTGTTGCCGGTGGATCCGGCAACGGCCTACCCACTGGGACGGATCGCGCCGCGTCGCCTGATGGCCAACCCGGAGGCCTCAACCGAGGTCGGCGAGGACGGGGCTGTGGAAGCCCCGGACGATGCGGGCTTGGGTTCGGATGAGGAGGGTGGGGAGGACGCCCCTCCGAAACGTGGCTTGATGATCCCGGCGTCGATGGGACTGCGGTTCCAGATTCCGGTCGACCTCCGGTCGTTCACGGTGTGGGCGTCGTGGGGTACCTACCACTCGCGCACAGTGGAGGGCGAGGAGGGTGAGCGGAAGCAACGGGAGTTCGTCAGAACGCCGGTGGATGTGCCGGTGATCGTGCAGGTGGCGGACCTTGTCGAGGGCACCACGAAGGACTTCCCGGTGAAGAACGACGTCGTCTTGCGGGTGGACGTGTACTCCGACACCGATCACCGGCTGGTCGAGGTAGCGTTGTGCAACGATGCGGAGCCGGTTGGGCGCATCCCCGTGGATGCGTGGTTGTTCCAGACGACGCTGTATGTGGAGGCCGAAGGTAAGCCGGTGTTCCTGCCGGTGCGGGACGCCTTGGTGGACGCCCAGCCGGATGAGGGGGACGGCGAGTTGGCGCGCCTGCGGTTGCAGTACCGCAACCGACTCGAGTTCGCGATCGGCCGGACGTGTTCGGCGACGTGGCAGGTTGCCGAGGGTGAGCGTCGGGCGACGAAGGTCTGGACGACCTGGCTGCCCGTGTCGGAGACCCCGCAGACCCAGGCCCGCTCGAACGAGGCCGTGATCACCGACATGCGGAGTCTGGCCGAGGCGTCCGCAGAGGAGCTGCGCGCCGGGCTGGAGCCGATCACCGACGGGTACAGGGCTTGGTTGGACGCCCGGGAGGCCGAGGCGAAGGCACTGCCTGCGCACCTGAGGCAGGAGGGTCTGGACGCCGTCACCGAGGCTCGGCGGGCGGCGAAACGGCTCGCGGACGGGATCGAGTTCCTGCTGAGTGACGCGGAGGCGTTGCGGTGCTTCCGGTTCATGAACCACGTGATGGCCGACCAGCGCGTCCATTCGGAGATCGTGCTGCGCCGCAGCCGCGACAAGTCCCTCGACGTGGACGCCGCCACCGCCCTGGTGGCGGCCGCGGGCGCAAAGGCGCACAGCTGGCGCATGTTCCAGCTGGCGTTCGTGCTCATGCAGCTACCCGCCCTGTGCGACCCGACACACAAGTACCGCTCGGAGCCTGACCTCGCCCGGGTGGAGTTGTTGTTCTTCCCCACCGGTGGCGGCAAGACCGAGGCATACCTCGGTCTGGCGGCGTTCGCCTTCGCGATCCGGCGCCGACAGGGCGTTGTGGCGTCCGAGGACGGGCCGCTGGACGGTAGCAGCGGCCTGGCGGTGTTGATGCGGTACACACTGCGGCTGTTGACGGCGCAGCAGTTCCAGAGAGCGTCCACCATGGTGTGCGCCGCCGAGTTGGCGCGCCGCGCCGACGAGGCGACCTGGGGGCCGGAACCGTTCCGGATCGGGCTGTGGGTGGGCACGAACGTGTCGCCGAAGCGGGTCAAGGAGGCCGCCGAGCAGTTGAAGGCCGCCCAGGACTCCCACTACGACCACGGCCTGACGGTGCTGCAGGTGAAGAGGTGTCCGTGGTGCGGCACCCCGGTCACCAAGCAGCAGGTGAAGGTCGACACGACGATCGGGCGGGTGTTCGTGCGGTGCGGCGACCCGTTCGGTGATTGTCCGTTCTCCGAGGGCGGCACGGTCGGCGAGGGCCTGCCGATCTTGACCGTGGACGAGGAGATCTACCGGCTGGCGCCGGCGTTCGTGATCGCGACGGTGGACAAGTTCGCCCGCCTGGCGCGCGAGGGTGAGGCGGCGTCCCTGTTCGGGTATGTCGCCAAGAAGTGCGACCGGCACGGCTACGTTCACCCCGACTACGCCGACTGCACCATCCTGGACGGGTCGAAGCACCCCGCCAAGGACGGCCACCCAGCTGCCGCGGCGCGTCCGTGCGGGCGGCTGCGGCCACCGGACCTGATCATCCAGGACGAGCTGCACCTGATCACCGGCGCGCTGGGGACGACGGTCGGGTTGTTCGAGGCCGCGATCGACACCCTTTCGTCGTGGCGCACGGCCGACGGGCGTCCGGTTTCGCCGTTGATCGTGGCGTCATCAGCAACGGTGCGGAACGCCGCCGAGCAGGTGCGCGCCCTGTACGGCCGTCAGGTGGCGATCTTCCCGCCGCAGGTGCTGGACGCCGCCGACACCTACTTCTCCCGGGAGTTGCCGATTTCGCGGGAGCATCCGGGACGCCGCTACGTCGGCGTGTGCGCGTCCGGGGTGCGGTTGACGGCCGCCGAGATCCGGCTGGCGGAGGTGTTGATGGCCGCGGGCCAGTTGCTGCTGGACCGCGACCCTGACGCGGCCGACCCGTACCTGACGTTGGTGGCGTACTTCAACGCGACCCGCGAGCTGGCGGGCATGGCCCGGTTCATGCAGGACGACGTGCAAACCGCGCTCGGACGCGGCCGCCCTTGGTCGCGGCTGCCGGTCCGGCGCGGCACCGCCTTTGGAACGCTGGCGGTGGCGGAGTTGACCTCGCGGGTGTCGAGTGCGGCCATCACCACGACCTTGGATCAGATGGCGGTGCCCTTCGATCCGGCGTTCGACACCACGGCCGCCCGGGTGGCTCGCCTGCAGGCGGCCAAGGCGGGCGCGCCGCTGACGGAGCGGGAGCAGGTGCCGTTCGACGCGGTGCTGGCG
>CAKUSI010000097.1 GCA_934678955.1 uncultured Austwickia sp.
GAAGTGGCCCAGGCCATCGCCGAGATCGACGGGGTCCGCGAGGTCTACTCCGTCACGGGGGACTGCGACCTCATCGCGATCGTCAAGGTGCACCAGCATGACGACTTCGCGGACGTGATCGCCGACCGACTCAACAAGGTCTCCGGCGTGCGCAGCACCCAGACGCACATCGCGTTCCGGCAGTACAGCCGGTCCGACGAGGAAGCGGCCTTCAGCATCGGCCTCGACTGACAAGCGCCGGCCCGACAACGCTCGCCAGGAGGCGCGCGACCAACCAGCGCCGACCAACCAGCGCCGACCAACCAGCGCGCGGCTGCGGGCGTCCCACCGCAACCATGAACGTTCCTCCGGCGTCCCGCCAGGGAGTCCCATGGAGGGAACCCCGAGCGGGCTTCGGACGGGTCCGCGTCGCAGGCGGTCAGCGGGCCGCTGCGTACTCCGTCGTGATGTCCCGCCACTTCTCGAGCTGCGCCTGAGCCGCCCCCGAGTCGAGCACATGCTCGGCTCGGTCCATGCCGCCCCGCATCGCCGACTCGAACGACGCCTGATCGTGGACCTGCGCGTCGGCCATCAACGCCAGCGCGATGCCCGCGTTGAGGACCACGGCGTCCCGGATCGGTCCGGTGGCTCCCGAGAAGACCTCGCGGACGACGCCGGCGTTGTGCGCCGGGTCGCCGCCGCGCAACGCGCTCAGGGGGGCGCGCCCGACTCCGAAACGCTCGGGCTCCACGACGAGCGGGGTCACCTCACCGTTGCTCACCCACCACACCTGCGACGTGGTCGACACGGTCAGCTCGTCCAAGCCGTCGTCGCCATGGAAGACCGCCGTGTCCTTCCCCCGGGTCGCGAACACGCCGGCGACGAGGGGGGCCAGCCGCCCATCGGCCACGCCGATCGCCGAATACTGAGGTTGCGCCGGGTTCGTCAGCGGCCCCAGCAGGTTGAACACAGTCGGGATGGCCAGTTCCTTGCGGGTGCCGCCCACGTGTCGCATCGACGGGTGGAACACGGTGGCGAAGCAGAAGGTCATTCCCGCCCGGGCCGCCACCTCGACCACCTGATCCGGGCTCAACGTTAAGTTGACGCCGAGAGCCTCCAGCACGTCGGCCGTACCGGAGGAGGACGAGGCGGCGCGATTGCCGTGTTTCACCACCGTCGCCCCGGCAGCCGCACACGTGATCGCCGCCATGGTCGAGATGTTCACGGTGTGGGCCCGGTCGCCTCCGGTGCCCACGATGTCCAGGCTCTTGCCCGGGACCTCGATCCGCCGTGCGTGGGCGAGCATCTCGTCGGCAATTGCCGTCAGCTCCGCGACCGTCTCCCCCTTGGCGCGCAGCGCCACCAGGAACGCGGCCACGTGGGCGGGACTCGCCTCGCCGGCCATCATGCGGCCCATCGCCCAGGCAGCCGCCGACGGATCCAAGTCCTGACGCGCCAACAGGGCTGTCAGGAGGTCGGGCCAGGAGTGCTCCGGCCCCTCCCCGGATGCGTTCGCCATCAGTTCGGTTGGACGGCGGCCTGCCCGGCCACCTCTGCCACGGCCCTGGCCATCGCAATGGGGTCGATCGGGTGCGGCACCGCGCCGTCCGCGTAGGACCAGGCGGCGAGCCAATCGTCCTGCGGTCGGCCGGTCAGGACAATGACCGGCGGGCAATCGAAGATCTCGTGCTTGAACTGGCGGCACATGCCGAGCCCACCGAGCGGGGCGGCCTCGCCGTCGAGGATCAAGAGGTCGTACTCCTTGGACTTGGCCGCCGTTTCGGCCGCGGCCGGGGTCGCGCATTCCATCCAGGCGCTCACCTCCACGTCCCGCGAGGGGCGGCGTCCCACGGCGAGGCGGACGGCGTCGCGCGTCGACCGGTCGTCGCTATAGAGAAGGACGCGAATCTGCAGTGACGCGACAGATCCCGCCGGACGGGCGACGGTCTGCGAACTCGACTCCGGCGAAGCGCTCATGCGGCCGATCCTACCCACGCGACTCTCCCGCAAGTGTCCGGACAGGCCGCGATAGGCCGCGACGCACGCCCACGACATGCCTCGAACGCACGGCGGGACACGCGAGCCCGCTCGTCTCCGGCAACCGACCGTTGAGCGAGAACTCCCTCGACGCAACGCCCACCGGGCCTCCCCAGGTCCTTCCCGCCCCTGCAGATGGGGCAGTATGACGCCCGTGGCGACCGCAACCTCTGTGCATTCCAGCGCCCCTGGGGGGCGCCCCGGCACGATCCCCGGGCACGGCCCGGTCAGCCGGCCCAACATGGCGTCGGTGGGCACGATCGTGTGGCTGTCCAGCGAGCTCATGTTCTTCGCCGGGCTGTTCTCGATCTACTTCACCTTGCGCGCGGCGCGCCCCGACGTATGGGCCGAGTCCACCCCGCTGCTCGACGTGCCCTACGCGTTCGTCAACACGCTCATCCTGGTGATCTCCTCGGTCTGGTGTCAGCTCGGAGTCTTCGCGGCCGAGCGCGGCCAGGGATCTCGGACCGGCAAGCTCTGGCAGATCAAGCAGTGGGGCATGCGTGAGTGGTACGTGCTCACCTACATCTTCGGCGCCATCTTCGTCTCCGGCCAGGTCATGGAGTACGCGGTCATGACGAGCCACGGGCTGACCCTGAGCGCCAGCGCGTACACCTCGGCCTTCTACATCACGACCGGCTTCCACGCCATCCACGTGACCGGCGGCCTCATCGCCTTCCTGCTGATCATCGGCCGCAGCTTCACCTCGCGTCGCTACACCCACCGACAAGCCACCGGAGCGATCGTCACGTCCTATTACTGGCACTTCGTCGACGTGGTGTGGATCGCCCTGTTCATCGTCATCTACTTCATCCGCTGACCGCCCCGCCCGGCCCCACGGCTCCCGCCCTGTCCTCCCGCGCAAGGAAGCTACCGACGTGAAAGCCCTCTCAGCCCGCCGCCGTCACCCGGTCGCGTTCGTGGCCGTGCTCCTCATCGGTCTGCTCGTGACGGGTGGCCTCTACGCGACGTTCTCCCCCACCCAGGCCACCGCGCAGGCGCCGGCCGCCACGTCGGAGGGGGACGTTGAGACCGGCCACCAGCTCTTCCTCGCCAACTGCGCGTCCTGCCACGGGGTGAACGCGACCGGCACCAAGGACGGTCCGAGCCTGGTCGGGGTCGGCGCCGCGTCGGTCGACTTCCAAGTCGGAACGGGTCGTATGCCGCTCGCCCAGCAGGGCGTCCAGGCCATGCGCACCGACCAGATCATGTACTCCCCCGAGCAGATCCGGCAGATGGCCGCGTACGTCGCCTCCCTCGGCCCCGGCCCCGGCATCCCGGACGAGAAGTACTCCAGCGGCGAGGGCGCCAACCTGGCCCGCGGCGGGGATCTGTTCCGCGTCAACTGCTCCATGTGCCACAACTTCGCCGGATCGGGCGGAGCCCTCACCCGGGGCAAGTTCGCCCCGCCGCTGCGCAACATCGAGGGCAAGCACCTGTATGAGGCCATGCTCACTGGCCCGCAGTCGATGCCGGTCTTCAGCGACACGAACCTGACCCCCGAGGACAAGCGGGACATCATCGGGTACATGCACGAACTCGACAAGGGCGAGAACTTCGGCGGCCACGGGCTCGGTTCTCTGGGCCCGGTCGGTGACGGCTTCTTCCTCTGGCTCCTCGGCGTCCCGATCATGCTCGGCGCCGCCATCTGGCTCGGCCGCAAGGCCGCCTGAGGCCCCACCCACCCACCTCGCCGGACGCTCACCACCGACAGGAACGACGAATGAACTCCAACGGCTCCGCCACCGGCTCCCCCGCCGAGCCGCCGCAGGGCGCACCACGCCCGGAGAACCCGCACGCGACGGGCCGCGAGGTATCCCTCGAGCACGGCCACGTGGCCGGCACCGTCGACGTGCCCGCCCGGTTCGAGAACCCCGGGCTCCCGCCGCACAAGCTCCGCCACGCGGACGTCGACCCGAAGGCCGCGAAGCGGGCCGAGATCCAGGTCACGGCGCTGTTCCTGGTCTCGATCGTCGGCACCATCGGGTTCCTTGTGACCTACTTCGCCGTGCCGATGGACACGTTCGTCTGGATCCCGTTCTTCGCGTACCTAAACCTCGCCCACACGCTGTTCGGCCTCTTCCTCGCGCTGAGCCTCCTCGGTATCGGTCTCGGCGCGGTCCACTGGGCCAAGACGCTGATGCCCGACCACGAGGTCATCGAGGAACGACACCCGATCGCGTCGCCCCCGCAGGACCGCCAGGGCGTCCTCGACACCCTCCGGGCCGGCGCGGAGGGCTCCCAGATCAACCGCCGCCCGATCCTCAAGGTCGCCGGCGGCACGGCGCTCGGCATCTTCGCCTTCCCGCTGCTGATGCAGATGATCGGCGGGCTCGGGATGGGCAACTACCACCGCGCCACCGACGACCTCAAGACCACCTTCTGGCAGAAGGGCATGCGCCTGGTCACCGACCCGGAGCTGCGCCCGATCCGCGCCAGCGACGTCACGCTCGGCTCCGTCTTCCACGTCCTCCCGGAGGGCATCGACCAGAACCTGAAGCAGGAGCCGCAGCCGGGTCAGGAGTTCCGGCACGACGAGGACCTCGGGCTGCTGGAGCGCAAGGCGAAAGCGGCCGTGCTCCTCATGCGCCTCGACCCCGGCAGCTTCCAGAACGCGAAGGCGCGGGACTGGGGCTATCACGGCATCGTCGCGTACAGCAAGATCTGCACCCACGCCGGCTGCCCGGTGGGCCTGTACGAGCAGCAGACGCATCACCTGCTGTGCCCGTGCCATCAGTCCACGTTCGACGTGACGCAGGACTGCCACGTGATCTTCGGCCCGGCCAAGCGGCCGCTCCCCCAGCTGAAGATCACCGTCGATGAGGAGGGCTACTTGATCGCCGACCAGCCGTTCATGGAGCCCGTCGGGCCGAGCTTCTGGAGCCGTGAGCGCTGATGACCGCCACCTCTCGCGAAGAAGCCACGCACCGCGCGACCAACACGCTGCGCACCGACGACGCCTCCCGCGCCGCCGGGAGCAGGGATCCCTCCCTCGGGCGGGTCGGCAACTGGTTCGACGAGCGCACCGGACTCGCCAAGCCGGTCCGTTATGCCATGAACAAGGTATTCCCCGACCACTGGTCGTTCATGCTCGGTGAGATCGCGATGTACTCGATGGTCATCGCCCTCATCACCGGCGTGTTCCTCACGTTCTGGTTCGTGCCCAGCATGGGCCACATCGCCTACGAGGGCTCGTACGTGCCTCTCAAGGGCCTGCACATGTCGGAGGCGTACGCCTCCACGCTCCACATCAGCTTCGACGTCCGCGGCGGTCTGCTGATCCGACAGTTGCACCACTGGTCCGCCCTCTTCTTCGTCGCCGCGATCGCGCTGCACGCCTGCCGCGTGTTCTTCACGGGCGCGTTCCGCAAGCCGCGCGAGATCAACTGGGTGATCGGCACGGTGCTCCTGCTGCTCGCGATCATCGAGGGCTTCGCGGGCTACTCGCTCCCCGACGACCTGCTGTCCGGGACGGGCATCCGCGTCATGGAGGGCTTCGTCGAGTCGACTCCGGTCCTCGGCCCATACATGTCCTACATGCTGTTCGGCGGGGCCTTTCCGGGAGAGCTGATCATCCCGCGCCTCTACATCGCCCACGTGCTCCTCGTGCCGGCCCTCCTGATCGGGCTGTTCACCGCCCACATCCTGCTGGTGGTCGTGCACAAGCACACGCAGTACCCCGGCCCCGGCAAGACCAACGAGAACGTGGTCGGCTTCCCCGTGATGCCGGTCTACGCCGCCAAGGCCGGTGGGTTCTTCTTCATCGTCTTCGGCATCATCGCGTTGATCTCGGCGCTGGTCGCGATCAACCAGGTGTGGATGTACGGGCCGTACGACCCCTCGCCGGTGACCGCGGACTCGCAGCCGGACTGGTACATGGGCTTCGCCGACGGTGCCTTGCGGCTCCTTCCGGGGCAGATCGAGTTCACGACCTTCGGCTTCACCTGGAGTCCGAACCTGGCTCTCGGCTCGATCATCCTGCTGCCGGTCGTGTTCGGGCTCATGGGCGCGTACCCGTTCTTCGAGGCCTGGGTGACCGGCGACAAGCGCGAGCACCACATCCTCGACCGCCCGCGCAACGCCCCGGTCCGCACCGCGATCGGCATGGCCGCCCTCACGTGCTACCTGGTGATGTTCTTCGCGGCTGGCAACGACCTCATGGCCATCAAGCTCGGGTTGTCGATCAACGACATCACCCGGGCCCTGCAGGTGCTGTTCTTCGTCGGTCCGGTCATCGCGTTCATCGTGACCAAACGCCTGTGCCTGTCGCTGCAGCGCGGAGACCGCGAGAAGGCGCTCCACGGTCGCGAGACAGGACGCATCGTACGCACGGCCGAGGGACGGTTCTTCGAAGCCCACGAGCCGCTGTCGGACTACGACCGGTGGGTGCTGGTGCAGCACGAATCGCCCGAGCCCCTGGAGATCACCGGCGGCAAGGATGCGCAGGGCAACGTGAGTCCCGCCGCGAAGAGCGAGCGGCGGCGGGCACCATGGTCGCGGTTCTTCTTCCGGGACCGCGTCGCCCCGGTGACGCCCGCGGACCTGGCCGAGGAGCACCACCACGACGACCTGTCGATGCTGGAGCACGACCCGGCCGGCTTCGGCGGTCACCTCCACGGCGGAGCCGAGGAGCTTCCCGAGTCCAGCGCGTACGGTCACCCGTCTCGCAAGCACTGACGCCGCCCACCTTTCGTGAGGGGCGCCCGGGCCAGACCCGGGCGCCCCTCACGGCGTTGTCCGGCCCTTCGGCGGCGTGCGGGGGGTGAAGACTCAGGTAGAGGGGGCGAGGAGGGTCGCCAGGCGGGCCCCGTCGGCCGACGCGACGTCCAGGACCTTCGTGCGGCTCCTCTCCCCCGAGACCAGGGTCACGTCACGTCGGTGCACCCCGAAGGCATCCGCGACGGCCTGCAACGTGGCCGCGGTGGCCTTACCGTCCACGGCCCGGGCCGTCACCGCCACGACCAGCTGTGGTCCTTGCGGAGCGTCGTAGGTACCCCCGACGGCCGTACGGGAGGCCCCCGGCTTGACGCGCACCGTGATTCGCACGTCCTCAGTGTGGCCGATGCGAGACTGGGGGTTCGCGCTGCGAGGAGGAGTCGTGCCGGTCGAGATGACCCCGTGGGAGTTCGAACAGGCGGTGGCGGACGCGTTGGACGGCGTGCCCCAGGAGTTCCTCGACCTCCTCGACAACGTCGCGTTCTTCGTCGAGGAGGAGCCCGACGACTCGCTCGGCCCGGACTGCCTCGGCGTGTATGACGGTGTGCCCCAGACCGAGCGTGGGTGGGACGTCGGGGCGCCGGTGATGCCGGACCGGATCACGATCTTCCGGGGCCCGACGCTGCGCTACTGCGGGAGCCGCGCCGAGGTGGTCGAGGAGGTCCAGGTGACGGTGATCCACGAGATCGCCCACCATTTCGGGATCGACGATCAGCGGCTCACCGAGCTCGGCTGGGACTAGGCGGCAGGCGCGCTTGCCGTCGTCGGGGTCGGCGTGGCCGTCGAGGATGGTTGGATCGCGGTCCGCGCCTGCCACTGAGGCCACGAATAGAGCCAGACCGGAACGCCGGCGTCTCCCGGGGGCAGCGGGATGCTCGAACCGGTCGTCTCGACGACATCCCCGATCTGCGCCCGGTCGAACAGCCACGAGGCGTTCGTCGGGGAGAGGTTGATGCAGCCGTGCGACACGTTCGCGTAGCCCTGATCGCCCACCGACCAGGGGGCCGAGTGCAGGAACTCCCCACTGTTCGTGATCCGCATCGCCCATTGGACCTTGGTGCGGTAATACTCCGGGTCGGACTTGTCGACGCCGAACGTGGAGCTGTCCATCACGATGTTGGGGTGCTTCTCGGTGATGACCTTGGTGCCGCCGCGGGTCTCCCAGCGGGGGCCAGGGCGGCCGCCGCTGATCGGGAACGTCCCGACGGGCTTCCCGTTCTCGACCAGCCCCATCCGGTGCGACGCCAGGTCGACCTTGAGCACCCGCTGAGTGCCGATCGTCAGCGTCGCGCCGTTGTCCTCCATCAGGTACGTGCCCGGGGCCACCTGCGTGCCGGCGAGCGGGGCCGACACCTTGATCGCCGTCCCACTCGCCCAGTAGGCCTTGGGCCGGTACATCAACGCCGAGTGAGTGGCCCACCCCCAGGCGCCGTCCTGCGCCGGGGTGACCGAGATCTGCATCTTCTTCTCGATCTCCGCCCGCGCCTCCGGTGAACTGATCGGCGCGTCGAAGGTCACCTGGACGGGCATCCCGGCGCCGACGGTCCAGCCGTCCGGGGTCACGAGGTAGCCGATCTCCTTCGCCGGAGCCTTCGTCGTGAACGCCGTCGTGGAGGTCGTCTTCTCCCCCGCCTCGTTGCGCGCCGACGCGGTCACGACGTACGTGGTCTTGGGGATCAGCGTCCCGTTCGACGTCCACGTCCCGTCCTCGCCGCGGGCGCCGGTGACCGTGCGCTTTCCGTCGGCGCTGGTGAGCGTCACGTCTTCGAGGGTTCCCGAGGTCGTGCCGACGGTGACGGCGGCCAATGGATCGACACCGGTCGCGCCATCTGCGACGGACACCTGCAGGGCCGCCGCCGGCGGGCTCGCCGGGGCCTGGGCTTCCTGGCCGCCGGGCCCGCATCCTGCGATGAGAGCGGTCACGAGCAGCCCGACCGGGAGCAGTCCGCGAGGTCGGAATGCTGCCGGGTACCACACGTTGATCACGGATTGCCTGCCTTCGTCCGGGGCCCCCCTCCGGCCATACCGTCATCCAGCATGACATGCCCACCCCAGACTCACATAACTAGCGAGGGGGGCGGCCTGTCGCCGCCCCCCTCGTCAGGGTCCTTCCGCGCCAGTCACACCGCGCGTTGTCCGGGCCCGCAGACTCGATAGATGCTCAGATGCCCAAGTCGCCGTGGAAGTACTCGAAGGTCCAGCCGAGCAGCGCGATGATCCCGAACACCACACCGACGATGAAGATCCACCAGCCGACCGCCAGCCCGAGGAACAGCAGGAGGGCCGAACCGCCGAGGAAGAGCGGCCACCAGCTGTACGGGCTGAAGAAGCCGTAGTCACCCTCTGCGTCGGAGATCTCGCCCGCCGGGTCGTCTTCCGGCCGCGCGTCGAGTTTGCGTGCCGTGTTTCCCAGGTAGAAGCCGATCATCCCGGTCATCAACGCGACCAGGAGCAGGCAGACGACCCCGACCCATTCGATTCCCTCAGGCGCGAATGCGTGGGTGGCCCACCCGTAGATGGCCGCGACGATGAAGAACGGAATGGAACCCCACTGGAAGAGTTTGGCCTCGACGCTCATCGCTGACCCTCCCGCTGCTTCGCCGTGCCGCCGCCCTCGCCGTCGGGGTCGGGCCCGACCTCGGGCTCGCCGTACAGCTGGTCGAGGACGCCCTTGTCGGGGGTCGGGCTGTCCAGGTCCTCCACGTCCGGGTGGTGCAGGTCGAACGCGGGCCGCTCGGAGCGGATACGCGGAATCCGATCGAAGTTGTGCCGCGGCGGCGGGCAGGAGGTCGCCCACTCCAGCGAGGCGCCGTAGCCCCACGGGTCGTCCACCGTCACGCGGCGGTTCTCCTTGAACGTCTTCCAGACGTTGTAGAAGAACGGCAGCATCGACGCGGCGAGCAGGAAGGAAGCGACCGTCGAGATCTGGTTGAACAGCTGGAAGTTGTCCTCCACCATGTAGTCGCCGTAGCGGCGGGCCATGCCCTGCACGCCCAGCCAGTGCTGGATCAGGAACGTGCCGTGGAAGCCGAAGAACAACATCCAGAAGTGGATCTTGCCGAGCGTCTCGTCCAGCATCAGGCCGGAGATCTTGGGCCACCAGAAGTAGTAGCCCGCGAACATCGCGAACACCACCGTGCCGAACACCGTGTAGTGGAAGTGCGCGACGACGAAGTAGCTGTCGGACAGGTGGAAGTCCAGGGCAGGGGCGGCCAGCATGACGCCCGTCAGTCCGCCGAAGAGGAAGGTCACGATGAAGCCGAGCGCCCAGAGCATGGGCGTCTCGAAGGTCAATGACCCGCCCCACATCGTGCCGATCCAGTTGAAGAACTTCACGCCGGTCGGCACCGCGATCAGCATCGTCATCACGGCGAAGAACGGGAGGAGCACCTGGCCGGTCACGTACATGTGGTGCGCCCACACCGTCATCGACAGGGCGGCGATCGCGATCGTCGCGAAGATCAGGCCCTTGTAACCGAAGATCGGCTTGCGCGAGAACACCGGCAGGATCTCGCTGATGATGCCGAAGAACGGCAGCGCGATGATGTAGACCTCCGGGTGCCCGAAGAACCAGAACAGGTGCTGGTAGAGGATCGGGCCGTTGTTCTCCGGGTCGTAGATGTGCATCCCGTAGAGACGGTCACCGGCGAGGCCCAGGAAGGCTGCGGCCAGGACCGGGAAGACCATCAGGACGAGGATCGACGTGACCAGGGCGGTCCACGTGAAGATCGGCAGCCGGAACATCGTCATGCCGGGGGCGCGCATACACACGATGGTGGTGATGAAGTTGACCCCACCCATGATCGTGCCGAAGCCGGTCATACCGAAGCCGAGCACCCACAGGTCACCGCCGAGACTCGGGGTGAACGTGGCGTTGGACAACGGCGCGTAGGCGAACCAGCCGAACGATGCCGCGCCCTCGGGCACCAGGAAGCCGGCGCTGGCCATGAGGCCGCCGAACAGGTACAGCCAGTAGGCCAGCATGTTCAGGCGCGGGAACGCGACGTCGGGGGCGCCGATCTGCAGCGGGAGCAGCGCGTTCGTGAAGCCGGCGAAGAGCGGCGTCGCGAAGAGCAACAGCATGATCGAGCCGTGCATCGTGAACATCTGGTTGAACTGCTCCAGGTTGTGCACCACCTGGAGACCCGGCTCGAACAGCTCCGCGCGGATCACGAGCGCCATCAGGCCCGCGAACACGAAGAAGAACATGGCCGTGCCGAAGTACAGGTTGCCGATCACCTTGTGATCGGTGGTCGTCAGCACGGAGACGATGCGACGACCCGGCGAGCGCCGCCGAGGCGCGGACGGCGCGAGCGCCGCGTCCCGTGTGGGACTGAGAACGGTCGACATCAGTTGTTGGTCCCCTCCGGCGTCCACTGCTGCGGCAGCAGCTTCTGGTCAAATGGCTGGAGCCCGGCCCGGCTGAGGCTGTTGTCCAGCCGACCCGTCTGGCCCCTGTCGCGCAGCGACTGCAGGTGCGCGTCGTACTCCTGCTGCGAGACGACCCTCACGTTGAACAGCATCGTCGCGTGGTATTGACCGCACAACTCCGCACACTTGCCCTGGTAGGTCCCCTCGACGGTCGGGACGACCTGGAAACGGTTCACCTTGCCCGGGATCATGTCGAGCTTCTGTTGGAACGCAGGCACCCAGAAGGAGTGGATGACGTCGCGGGCCGTCAGGACGAACTCGGCGCGCTGGTTCACCGGGAGGTAGAGCGTCGGCAGGGTCTCCTCGACGCCGTGCTGACCGGTGAGCTGCGCCTGCACGCCCGAGTCCCAGACCTCTCCCTCGACGTAGTTGAAGTCCCAGCTCCACTGCTTGCCGACGACGTTGACCGTCACGTCGGGCTGTTGGCTGGTGTCGAGGAGGACGGCCTCGTCGCGGGCCGTGAAGTAGAAGAGGACGCCCACCATGAAGATCGGCACGAC
>CAKUSI010000098.1 GCA_934678955.1 uncultured Austwickia sp.
CTCTGTCGTGGACGCGGAGACCATCGGCGTCTATCACCTGGCCGCCGTGCTCAGCGGCGGCTCCGAGGACGACTTCGACCTGGCCATGGCCGTCAACGTCGACGCGACGCGGTCCCTCCTCGAGGCCTGCCGCGCCGCCGGCTCGCGCCCCCGGTTCGTCTTCACCAGCTCGCTCGCGGTCTTCGGCGGCCCCATGCCCGACGTGGTCCCCGAGACGCTGGCCACCCAGCCCGAGTCGACGTACGGCGCCTTCAAGTCGATCGGCGAGTTGCTCGTCAACGAGTATTCCCGCAAGGGCTTCGTCGACGCCCGCATCTGCCGGTTGCCCACCATCTCGGTGCGGCCCGGGCTGCCCAACTCGGCCGCCTCCTCCTTCGCCAGCGGCATCATCCGCGAGCCGCTGAACGGCGTGCCGGCCCCCTGCCCGGTGCCCACCGACACCCGCATGTGGCTGAGCTCCCCGGACGCGGCCGTCGCCAACCTGGTCCGCGCGTTCGCCGTGGACGGGCAGGCCATCGGCGGGTGGCGGGTCATGAACCTGCCGGGCATCACCGTCACCGTCGAGGAGATGCTCGCCAGCCTGGAGCGGGTCGGCGGCGCGCAGGCCCGCGCCCTGGTCACCCTCGCCCCCGACCAGCGGATCATGGACATCGTCTGCTCCTGGCCCGGCGACTTCGAGGTCGCCCGGCCGCTCGCCCTCGGCTTCATCCGCGACGAGACCTTCGACGACGTCGTCCGCCAGTACCGCGACGAGTTCGTCGCCTGACCCCCGGAGCACCCACCATGTCCCCTGTCCTCACCGGCGTCCTCGTCGCCGCCGACGCCGCCCCCGCCCCCGAGGTCGGCCCCAGCGCGATCATCGGCCTGCTCGTCGCGATCGCGCTGCTCATCTTCCTGGTGCTGCGCACCAAGGTGCACGCGCTCGTCGCCCTCATCGTCGCCGCGGCGATCGCCGGGCTCTCGGCCGGCATGGACCCGGCCGCGGCCATCAAGTCGATCACCACGGGATTCGGCTCCACGCTGTCCACCATCGGCCTCGTCGTCGGCTTCGGCGTGATGATGGGCCGGATCCTGGAGGTCACGGGCGCGGCCGAGCGGCTGGCCCTGTCGATGATCCAGTGGCTCGGCACGAAGCGCGAGGAGTGGGCGCTGGCCGGCGCCGGCTACATCATCTCGATCCCGATCTTCGTAGACAGCGCGTTCGTCATCCTGAACCCGCTGGTCAAGGCCCTGAGCCGCAGCGCCAACCGCTCGGTGCTGACCCTGGGAATCGCCCTCGCCGGCGGCATGGTGCTCACCCACCACGCCGTACCGCCCACGCCCGGCCCCCTCGGCGCCGCGGGCATCTACAACGTCGGCGTCGGCGACATGATCATCTGGGGTCTCGTCCTCACGCTCCCGGCGCTGGTCACCGTGACCCTCTACGCCCGCGCGATGGGCCCGCGCATCGAGGCGATGATCGCGGCTGACACCGGCGACCCCCTCCCTGTCGACGAGGCCTTCGCGGAGTTCTCGGCGATGGCGGCCGAGCGCGGCAAGGAGCTGCCCTCCCTGTTCATCTCGATGCTGCCGATCGTCGGCCCGATCCTGCTGATCTTCCTCAACACCGGCGTCAGCGCCCTGGCGGAGTCCAACCCCGACACGATCCCCACCTGGGTGGTCAACATCGCGGCCTTCGTCGGCAACCCGGTCATCGCGGTCGGGATCGGCGTCCTGCTGGCGGTCTACGGCCTGACCCAGGGCATGAACCGCCACGACACCATCGAGCAGATGGAGAAGGGCATCGACTCGGCCGGCATCATCCTGCTGGTCACCGGCGCCGGCGGCGCCCTCGGCGCGGTGCTGCGCGACAGCGGCGTCGGCCAGTACATCGGCGAGTGGGTCTCGACCCTGCCGCTGCCGAGCGTCCTCATCCCGTTCTTCATCGCGACGATGGTGCGCCTGGTGCAGGGCAGCGGTACGGTCGCGATGATCACGTCCGCGTCGCTCTCGGCGCCGATCCTGGCCCAGGTCCCGGACGTCAACATGGTGCTCGCGGCCCAGGCGGCCTGCCTCGGCGCGATGATCTTCAGCTACTTCAACGACAGCCTCTTCTGGGTCGTGAACCGGATGTTGGGCGTGAAGACCGTCAAGCACCAGCTGCTGACCTGGTCGGTCCCGACGACCGTCGCCTGGGTCACGTCGCTGGTGATGGTCCTGATCGCGGATATCTTCGTATGAGTCCGGAGGAAGGAACCGCCATGGACCACCAGCAGGCCCGCGACGAGATCGTCGCGCTCGCCGCCAGCCTCTTCCAACGCGGTTTCTCGGTCGGCAGCGCCGGGAACATCACCGTGCGGGTGGACGGCGGGTTCCTCGCCACGCCGACGAACTCCTCCCTGGGGCGCCTGGACGCCGCCCGCCTCTCGCTGCTGGACGAGGACTGGAACCATCTCGACGGCGACAAGCCGACCAAGGAGGTGTTCCTGCACCAGGCGGTGTACGACGCCCGGCCGTCGGCGACAGCGATCGTGCACCTGCACTCCACGTACGTGACCGCGCTCAGCTGCCTGCCGTCCGGCGAGGGCCCGCTGATCCCCCCGTACACGCCGTACTTCGTGATGCGCGCGGGCGAAGACGTGCCGGTCGTCCCGTACTTCCGGCCCGGGAGCGCCGACATGGTGCCGCAGATCCGGGACGCGGCGCGCCGCTCGCCGGCGTTCATCCTGGCCCACCACGGCAGCATCGTGGCCGCGTCCTCCCTGGTGAGCGCGGTCAACACGGCGGAGGAGATGGAGGAGTCGGCGCGCATCGCCTACCTGTTGCACGGGCGCGGAGCGTCGACCCTGACGGCCGAGCAGATGGCGGCGCTGCGCGGCTGACCGCGATTCTCAGCGCCATCCCGCCGATGGGACCGACCGCACGGACGAGACCGATGGCATCGATGGGCGCGACGTCGCCGAGCGACTCTGGTGAGCAGCCCGGCGACGTCGAGCTGGCCCCATCCGGTTCTGTGACCACATCCCGGTCGGCGATCCACCTCGCCTCAGTACGCTGATCCGTGACCGGCGCGGCCCTCCGACGCTCCCGGCCGGGCTGTGGAGAAAGGGAACCCGCACGTGCTCACCGCCTGTTCGACGATCACCGTGATTCGGCATGCAGAGAAGCCGGCTGGCGGCACCCACCCGACGCCTCCGCACGGGGTCGATGCCGCCGGAGAGAAGCACCCGGATTCCCTCACCCCGCGCGGCTGGCAACGAGCGGGCGCCCTGGCCGTGATCCTCGGCACAAACCCGCCGGCACCGATGGTGCGCCCCACTGTGCTGATCTCACCTGATTACGGCGCGGCGACCCTCACGCACCGCACCTCCGAGACGATCCGGCCTTTGGCCGAAAAGCTGGGCGTCACGACGCAACACCCCCGCCCGACCGGACATGAGCACCACGTCGTCAAGCACGCGATCCTGCCCGCGGAGGGCCACGTCCTCGTGTGCTGGGAGCACCATCACATTCCCGACATCATGGCCGAGTTGGCCCACCACCTGGGCATCGCCGAGCTGCCACCGATCGCCCGGACCTGGCCCGAGGCCGACTTCGATTCCGTCATCGTCGTCACCGTCGGAGAACCGTCGACGATGGTCGTGACCAGCCAGAATGCGCTGTCGGGCGACGCCCCCGTCACGAGTGCGTGAGCGCGTCGCGGCGCGACGGATCCCGATCTAGTCCCACGACGCCCCTGGCGCACCGACCCGCGGGACGCCGCGGGGTCCCCGTACCGTCCCTCGTGGCGACGGCCCCCGGCGTCGCCACCACCTCCCCCGCCACGCGAGCAGCAACCCCGCCCGCTGGCCGCCGGTAGTGTCACGGGGTGAACCGTCCCCCGTCGCCAGCGGCCGGCAACTGGCTGGCGGCGGCCGCCGCCGGGGCAGCCGTCGGCCTCCTCGGCGGACTCATCGGCCTGGGGGGCGCCGAGTTCCGCCTCCCGCTGCTGATCGGCGTCTTCGCCTTCGCCGCTCTGCACGCCGTCATCCTCAACAAGGCCATGAGCCTGATCGTGGTCGCCACCGCCCTCCCGGCGCGGCTCCTGTCCATGCCCGTCTCGGCGATCACCGACCACTGGGGCGTGATCGTCAACCTGCTCGCGGGCAGCCTCATCGGTGCCTACCTGGGCGCAACGTGGGCGACCAGGATGGCCAGCCGGACCCTCTACCGCGTGCTGGCCGCCCTCCTGGTCCTGATGGCCGCCGCCCTGGCGGCCGACCATGTCGCCGTGCTGCACCCGGTGGTCCTCCCTGAGCTCGCCCAGCTTGTCGCCGGCGTGCTGGCCGGCATCGGCATCGGCATCGTCGCCGCGCTCATGGGCGTCGCCGGAGGCGAGCTGCTCATCCCGACGATCGTGGTGCTGTTCGGGATCGACATCAAGACCGCCGGCAGCCTGTCCCTAGCCGTGTCGCTGCCCACGATGCTCGTCGCGTTTGCCCGGTACAGCCAGGATCGATCCTTCGGCGTCCTGGCGGCGAACAAGACCTTCGTGCTCGCGATGGCCGCGGGTTCGGTCCTTGGCACCCTGGCCGGCGGCGCGCTACTGGGGGTAATTCCGGAGGGCGTGCTCATCCCTCTCCTCGCCGTCCTGCTGCTCGCGTCGTCGGTCAAGGTCTGGCACCACCAGTAGCGCGCTCGCTCGGGCCCTCACCGGACAGGGTGTGTCCATCGGTTTAGGTGGTCAGCGGATCGATTCGGCACCATGGGGCCGTGACCATGACCGGTGTGTTCGCGTATCTGGCCACCAGCCCGGAGTTGCTGCTGTTCCTCGTGGTGGGAGTCGGCGCCCTGCTGGGCCACTTCTCCATCAGGGGCGTGTCGCTCGGGCCGGCGGCCGTGCTCTTCGTCGGGATCGGCCTCGCCGCCTGGGCGACATCCATGAACCAGCCGTTGGAGATCCCCGCCGTCATCGGCCACGTCGGCCTGGCGCTCTTCACCTTCAGCGTGGGCGTCTCCTCGGGGGCCAACTTCTTCCACACGATGCGGAACTCGGCGAAAGCCGTGGTGCCGGTCATCGTCGCGATCGTGGCCGCCGCGGGGGTCGCCTTTGCTCTGGGGCCGGTGTTCGGCCTCAACTCCGCGGAAGTGGCAGGCACCTTCGCGGGGGCGGTCACGAACACCCCGGCGCTGGCGGCCGCCGGAAACTCCGCGGAAACCGGGGTCGGCTACTCGGTCGCCTATCTCTTCGGCGTCGTCGGCATGCTGGGCATGACGATGTTCGCCCTCTACAAAGGGCGCGACGATCTGGACGCGCCCTCGCCGCTCACCCAGGCTGACATCCGGATCGTGAAGCTGCCGTTGACCACCGTGCACGACTTCGAGAGTGACTACGACAACCAGATCCACGTCACGCGGGTGCGCAGGACCGAGGATGGTCCCGTCGAACTCGCCACCGCACGCCTCCTGCTGGAGCCCGGCCAGGTGATCACAGTGGTCGGCGTCTCGGAGCTGATCGATCGGGTCAGCGACGACGTCGGGCACAGGTCGTCACATCACCTGACCGAGAACCGGCGGGACCTGGACAGCCGCCGCATCACGGTCTCTTCCGGCGAACTCGTCGGGCGCCCGTTGCGAGACCTCGAGCTGGAGGAGCGGTTCCAGGCCACCATCTCGCGGGTCCGCCGGGCGGACGTGGATCTCGTGGCCCAGCCGGGCATGCTGCTCCAGTTGGGCGATCGCGTGCGTGTCGTCGCCCCGGCGCCGTTGATCCCGAAGATCAGCGAGTACTTCGGCGATTCGAGCCGAGGGCTGACGGCCGTCAACCCGATTGCCTTGGGCCTGGGCATGGCGGTGGGGATCCTGCTGGGATCGGTGCCGCTGCCGCTACCCGGCGGCGCCACCTTCGTCCTGGGCATGGCCTTGGGCGCTTTGCTGGTCGGGCTCATCATGGGGCGGCTGGTGCGCGTCGGCTCCATGAGCATCTCGCTGCCGTTCACGACCACCACGGTGATCGCGGAGGTGGGACTGCTGCTGTTCCTCGCCCAGGCCGGGGTCCGCTCGGGCGGGATGATCCTGACCGCGTTCTCGTCGGGCCAGTGGCTCGGCATGCTGGCCCTGGGCGTCTCCATCACCGTGACCATCGGCGGAGTCGTCTTCGCCATCGAACGGTACGTCATGTCGATGGGGGGTACGCGGCTCGCGGGGGTCGTCGCCGGTACGCAGACGCAGCCGGCGCTGCTCGCGTACGCCAACCAAGTGACCAACCACGACTTCCGCGTCAACGAGGGCTACAGCATGGCGTACCCCTTCGCCATGATCACCAAGATCGTCGCGGCAAGCGTGCTAGCCATCCTCGTGTAGCGCTGTCCCGAGCTGCCTCGGGGCGCCTTCTCCGCTTAGGTTCTCCACTCAGGCCATGACCCTTACCCCACGACCCGTGATCTCCCGCAGTTCGTTGCCGTAGGAGCGCCGAGTGGCGACGGAGCCTGTGTGCCGTCTACAGATCCAATAGCAGCGCGAGCGTTTCGCGAACCTCGCCGAGCACCTCCGTGCCGACGTTGCCGGTGCGCCGCTGGATCCGGGTCGTGGCCACGGACCGCACGTGTTGGCACTGCGCCGATGATCGTGCCTCTAGGCCATTGAACTCATCGGGGTCGATGACCACTTCGGTGCCGCTCTGGCGGATCGTCCGGGTCAGCGGAACGACCTGAACGACATTCGGCCCACCCCTGAGGACGCGCGCTGCCGTCACCACGACGGCGAGACGACGCAGGCCGGCCTCGCTGCCGGTAGGAGCTCCGAGGTCGAGTTCGACGACGTCACCCGGCGTCTGCATCGAGCCATGCCGTCTCTTCCTCGGTGAGCTCCGCCGCCAGGTCCCGCGCCATGCCGTCCTGACGAAGCGCCCGGATCGCCCGGCTCACCGTCTCATCGATCGTTTCGTGGCGTTCTGCCGCCAGTCGGGTCACCCTCGCGTGGGTGTCTCGGCTGATGCGGATCGTCGTCGTGTCGGCCATGCCGCCCATCGTACGCTTGTAGATCGTTTCGTCTACACGTGCGTCTCGGGCCCCGACCATCGCTGCGGCACCGCCCGTCTTGCCCGCCCAGGCCGCATCCGCCCCGTGGCCCAGAGGCTGACCGGCCCCTCTCACTGTCGTCGTCGCGAGCGTGGTCGCAATAGCAACACCGCTACTACCCAAGTAGCATCAGAAGTATGAAAGTGAGCGTGAGCCTCAGTGAGGAGGACCTTTCCCTCCTCGACCGGTATGTCGAGCAGGCCGGACTTCGGTCCCGGTCGGCCGGCGTGCAACACGCCATCCGCCAGCTTCGCGACCGCGAGCTCGAGTCTGCGTACGCATCCGCATGGCAGGAGTGGGCCGCATCCGGCGACGAGGAGGCCTGGGCCTCGACCTCCGCGGACGGGCTGAGCTGATGCTCCGCGGTGAGATCCGGTTGGTCGATCTCGACCCCGCACGCGGCAGCGAGGCCACCAAGCTGCGGCCCGCTGTGCTGGTCAGCAACGATCGAGCGAACGCCGCGGCCGACCGGCTCGGGCGTGGCGTGGTGACGGTGGTCCCGGTGACCAGCAACGTGGCTCGTGTCTTCCCGTTCCAGGTGCTCCTGCGTGCCGAGGATTCCGGTCTGAGGGTCGACTCCAAGGTCCAGGCCGAGCAGGTGCGCGCGGTGGCCATCGAGCGAGTCGGCTCGGCCATCGGCCGGGTCCCGACACAGCTCATGGTTGCCGTGGACGACGCCCTGCGCCTTCATCTCCAGCTCTAGGCACAGGTCAGCGATCCTGGTGGCTGCTCGTCAGATGTGGGGTGTGCCGTTGCCCGTCGGTGGCGCCGCGTCCGGTCAGATCGTCGTCGGGCCTTCTTCCGTCGCGGCCAAGACGTGCTCCAGGGCACCGCTCAGCGCCGGGTAGCGGAACGCGAACCCCACCTGCTGCAGCCGCGCAGGCAGCATCCGCTGGCCGGCCAGCGCAAACTCCCGGGCCCCCGCCTCGCCGAGCAACAGGGCGGGCGCCTGCCGGGGGACTCTCAGGGCCGCCGGCCGTCCCAGCACGGAGGCCAGCGTTCGGGCGTACTCCTCGCCCCGGACCGGCTCCGGCGCGCTCACGTTGAACGGCCCCTCGAGGTCGGACAGGGCGAGGAAGGCGTACGCGCAGACCAGGTCGTCGATCCCCACCCAGGGCATCCACGCCCGACCCGACCCCAGCGGGCCGCCGAGGCCCCACGTGAACAGCGGCAACTGCAGGCCCAACTGGCCGCCCGCGGGCGACTGCACGATCCCGGTCCGCACCACCGCCACCCGCACTCCGGCCTCCGAGGCGGGGCGCGTCGCCTCCTCCCACGCGGCCACGATGGCCGCGAGCTCGCCGTCACCGGCGGGGGCGTCCTCGGTCAGGGGTTCGTCCTCGCGGTCCGGCCCGTAGTAGCCGCTGGCGGACGCGTTGATCAGCGCCCGGGGACGGCCGTCCCCGGCACGACTCGCCAGGCCCGTCGCGAGGAGCCTGGTCGCGTCGACCCGGCTTTCGCGGACCAGGCGCAGGTGCGCGGGGGTGAACCGACCGGCGATCGGGTGCCCCGCCAGGTTGATCACGACGTCGACGTCGCCCAGCGCCGCCGGGTCGAACGAGGCGGTCGCGGGATCCCAACGGACCTCCCCGCGGGCCGCGTCGGCTGTGTGGCGTACGAGCCGACGCACCTCGTGGCCTCCGCCCGAAAGAAGCGCCGCGAGCTGGGTGCCGACGAGCCCCGAAGCGCCCGCGAGCAGAATCGTCCGACGTTCCGAGGGGTTCGCGGCGTGGAAGTCCAGATCGGCCGCAAGGGTCCTTCCGCGGTACGCGAGCAGCCTGCGGAGCCGCCGGTCGACCTCGTCGGCGCCAACGCGGCCCAGGAGTGGGAGGTGCGTCGCCCGAGGCAGTTCGTACGTGATCCGCTCGGTGAACCGCGTCCCGCCACGCTCCGGCACCAGCTCCCGCTCGTGCCGCCAGCTGCGCAGCGGACCCGACTCCATCTCGTCGGCGAAGCCGCGCGGCGGATCGTACGCGCTGTGCCGGGACACCCAGCGAAGCCCGACCGGCCGCAGCCCCGGCAACCGCGCGCCGGGCACAGCGACCCGCAGCACGGTCCGGGACCCGACCCGGAGCCCGTCCGACGGGCCGGACTCGACCCGACCCACGCCCGGCGGGGTCAGGCGGACGACCGCCCCGGGGCGCTCGTGCCAGGCGAAGACGTCGACGGGATCCTGCTCCAGCGGCGTGCTGGCCGCGAGTAACACCATGCCGCGAGCGTAGGCGTCGTCACGTTCCCGCGCGCGTCAGCGCCGGGCGAGGAACTCCTCGATCCGGGGCAGCAAGATGCCCGGTTTGACCAGCAGGTCGACGTGCCCACCCGGGTAGACGTGCAGCTCCGCGTGGCGGGCCAGCGTGGACACGACGCGGCCGTAGAAGGCCGGGACGATGGGATCCTCGGCGCCCGCCAAGACCAGCGTCCGTTGGCGCAGGAGCGGCAGGAACCAGGCGCTGGTCCAGCCGAGGCCCGCGAACATCTGGCAGGACCAGCCGATCGGGCGCGCCGAGAGCATCTGGACCGCCAGCACGTGGCCGGCCGCGTGGGGGCTGCGGCGCGCCTGCCCCCCGTACATATGCCCGGCCATCGTCCCCAGCACGCTCTTGCGGCGGCGACGCTGAACGCGCCGACGTCCCCGCGTGGACCGCGCCGCGAGGCTGCGTGGCGCCGGCGAACGTCGGCGTCTGCCAAGGCGTTCGACGCGCGCCCGACGACCCGCCCGACGACGACGCCGGGTGAGCCGCGAGGCTTCCTCGCTCCAGTACGACAGCCCGGCCGGGGAGACCGGCGAGAGCGGATACCCCGCGCCGCTGCTCACCACCACCACGCGCCGACAGCGGCGGCCCGCGACGCGGGCGAACTCCTGGGCCAAGGCGCCGCCCCAGGAGATCCCGAGCACGTCGACCTCGTCGTAGCCCAGGTCGTCGAGGGCCTTGCAGAGCATCTTGGCGAGCGTGCTCAGCCGGTAGGGGCCGCGTGCACCCGGGGAGCGACCGATCCCGGGTGGGTCGACGCGGATGACCTCGATGCGGGGATCCAGGCGGTTCACGAAGGGTTGGAACAACTGCAGTGGCGCGCCGATCCCGTTGAGCAGGAGCAGCGGCACCCGCGTGCCGTCGCCGGGGGAGATGTCGAAGAACATCCCCCGACGACCCACGCGATGCACGAATGTGCGGCTTGCCCTGGTCCGCCGCGTCCGCGGCGTGCGGGGAGCGTCACCGCGCCGGGCGTCCCGCACCGTGCGTGCGGCGCCTCGCGCGCGCCCCGCCACGGGGCCCGACCGGGCCTTGGGCGTCCTCCGCCGACGGGTGGTCATCGTCATGGGCTCCTCGCCTCTCCTGAATCTCGCACCACGCCTCACATCGGCCGGGAAGCCGACGCGTGAGGTGATTTGCCGGTATCGCACCGAACGCCGCCACCGCGCCGAATGGTCGGTGTCGCGCTCCGCGGCGAGTGTGCCAGAGCCGACCGACAACCCTCGCGCGCGCCGGGATACGGACATCCGGATACCGCGCGCGACGGGTGAGCGGATACACAGCGCCACGGGTGAGCGGATACACACCAGATGTCCGATTCCCGGACCTGGCCCCTGCTCAGGCGGTTATCGTGGCGCAAACGCCAGGGGGTGACGTTGTTGGGATCCGTACCCGGGCTGGACTCTGCCCTCAGCAGTCCCCTCACCCGACGCCAGGCGCTCAAGCTCGGGGCCGCCGTGACCCTCGGGGGCGCCGCTCTCAGCGTGAGCGCCTGTGCGGCAGCGCCGGATTCGATCAACACCCAACTCGTGCACGGGGCCACGGGCGGGGGCCTGAAGGACACCCTCGACCCCCATTTCCCGGTCACGATGCCCGACATCGCGAGGGTCCGCAGCCTCTACGAGCCGCTTCTGCGCTTCACGCCCGACTACCGCGTCGAGCCGTGCCTCGCCGAGGAAACGTCCCACAACGCGGACGCCACCGAGTGGACGTTCCGGCTGCGGCGCGGCGTCACCTTCCACGACGGTCGGGATTTCACCGCCGAGCACGTCAAAGCGTCCATCGAGCGCCTCGCGGACCCCGCGAACCCCGCCCCCTATGGCGCGGATCTCGCCCCCATCATCGACTTCGCCTCCTGCCGGGCCCTCGACCCGCACACCTACCGGATGGTCCTCACCGAGCCGTACGGGATCCTGGACGAGGCGCTCGCCCAGTACTCCCTCGGCATGGTGCCCGCCGACTTCGACCTCAGCCAGCCGGTCGGCACCGGGCCGTTCAGATTCGACCGGTTCGTTCCCGGCCAGCGCAGCCGTTTCCTCCGCCATGACGGCTACTGGGACGGGCCCGCCGCGGTGGATTCGCTGGTCATCATCGACTTCAGCGACGACGCCGCCAAGGTGAACGCCCTGCTCGCCGGGCAGGTGCAGACGATCGACAACCTGCCCGCCTACCTCGCCGGGACCATCGAACAGCAGGGCGCACGCACCCTGGTGTCCGAGACCGGCGGGTGGGTCCCGTTCACGATGCGGGTGGACGCGGCGCCGTTCTCGGATGTACGGGTCCGCCAGGCCATGCGGCTGATCGTGGACCGCCAGCAGATGATCGACCAGGCGCTCAGCGGCTTCGGCCGGGTCGGCAAC
>CAKUSI010000099.1 GCA_934678955.1 uncultured Austwickia sp.
CGAACGACTTCACACCCCCGCCGCGAAAGCGGCATGATCAACACAAAGAAACCGTCCGGGAAAGCGGGTCAGGCTCCGTTGACCAGGGTGACGGATGCCCCGCAGATGATGGCCGCGCCGCACGAGACGAGCACGCCGACCTTGCCACGGCTGGCGAGGTGCGGATTCGAGCTGTTCGCCCCGTAGCCCCAGACCACGGCCGAGATGATGAGGGCGAGGACAGCGAGGATGAGCCCCACCGTCATGGCCGCGCCGACAATAACGCGGAGCTGTTCGATGCCGGGCAACCCGTCGGTATTGGGGTCGATGTCGATCACTGTGTGCTCCTTCAGCAGGCGAGGGGAGGAATCGCCTAGTAGGTGCGCACGCTGCACCGGATGCCTGATGTCGGCGGGCCGTGGCACGATGAAGGCATGAGGACACGACCGCGCGAGGGGCTCAACCCATAGCCCCGGTTCGTCCTTCGTCGAGGGGCAGCGGATCGGGGCGCTGAGCACCCTCGGAGACCTGCCGTGTCTCGTACCGACGCCCATGTTCCGCTTCGTATCCGTGTCGCCCGTGGTGACATCGGCCATGCGGAAGTCCACGACCACGCTGACGGCGTATGCGATCTGCCGTCGCCCTTTGCACCCGACGCGCTCTGGCGCGGCTCCGGTCGCTGCCACTGGGAGCATCGCTGGGACGGCCATGCTGTCTGCTCCTGCCAGATGTGCCACGGCGGGGAGGAAAACCGGCGCGAACGTCGCCGGGAGCGTCAGCGGGCGCGCTGTGAGCTGCGCGCGGCGGCACGTCTCTGGGAGACGAGGCAGTCGCTGTGCGACGGATAGGTCGCGCTGCAACGTCGGTAGTCGTCCGTACACTCGGCAACATGACCACCACTGCGGCGCTGCCGACCGGAACTCGTGCACGGCGTCTGCGCCTGCTCGCGGGCGTCATCGGGTTGGCAGGCGGAAAAGTCCGTGAGTTTGTCGCGACTGACCGCATCGCTGAGGCCGTCGGAGCCGAGCTTGCACTGAGCCGCAATGATGTCGTCAACGAACTCGAGTTGCTTGACGGAGAACGTCTGCTCACGGCGCACCGTTCGCTGGCCGGGCTGAACGGCGTGTTCGTGACGCCCGAAGGGAAGTCCGTGGCGGAGAGCTTCGATCAGGCGCGGCGCGATGTGATTCTTCGACGCCGCCAACTCCAGGATGACTACTTGCGCTGGCTGTACGAGGAGATCGAGGTCAACGGACGCGGGCCGACGCCTGATGACTTCCTGCGTGGCGGCGCGCACTTTCATGGCGTCGTATATACAGCAGACGAGTTGATGAAGGCGGGCGCGCGGCTCAAGCAGGAGGCGTACATCGACGGGCCGGAAGCATGGCAGTACGCTGCCCCGCTGCGTCCGCGGCTCACCGCGAAGGGTCGTCACACCGTCGAGCAGGGACGCTCGGTGCATGACCCGATGCATCCGACGCCCACGCAGCATTTCGAGACGCATGTGCAAGGCCCGGCGAACGTCTCGATTGCCAGCTCCCGAGTGAACCAGACGCTCACGGTCAGCGACCCCGCGTGGGGTGACAAGGTGTCGGCCGTGCTCGATGCTGTAACGCAAGCGCTCGGGGCGTTGACGGCAGACGAGTCGGAACAGGTCGCGCAGATGGTTGACGAGGCCCGGCAAGGAGTGTCGGCACAGGAGCCGACACGCACGAAGCAGGCGCTAATCGCGCTCGGGGGGTTCTTGAAGGATGTGTCATCGGGGGCGCTTGGCGGCATCCTGTCGACGCAGGTGCTCGCGCTCGTCGCGCTCTTTAGCTGATAACCCATCTGAAGGGTGCGCCCGTTGAGACGGCTTCCGCGTACTCCTGAAGCTTGGCCTCGGGGAGGTCCACCTTCGGTCCATGCGTCGCGAAGTCGGCGACGATCACGTCTACCGGGAGCCCGGCATGGGTTTCTCGAAACCGCTTGTCGGTGGCCTCGATGGACTCAGCTACCTCAGCAAGAAGCTTCTTGTAGGCGCGCGCGTCGAACTCGATCCTCATGTGCTGAACGCTACGTTCGACCAGCGACATTGAGCCTGAGTCACCGCCCGGCGCGTCAGATGCTCGCGCCGATGCCGAGCAGGAAGTTGACCCAGGTGACACCGAAGCCGGCGAGGGCGGCAGCTCCGACGGAGACGAGGAATCCGGCGCGCGCGCGGACAGCCGAAGTGATGTTGCCGTTCGCCGACGAGATCGCCCACACTGCGGCGCAGATGACGAGCATGAGCACGGCGAGGATGAGCACGATGGTCAGCAGCGCGCCAACGATGGCGCGCAGTTCTGCCTGACCGCCGACGGCTCCGAAGTCGGGGAATATGTCCATGTCATGCGGCCATCTGTGCTGAGCAGAGCGCCGCGGTGCTTGCGGCATCGAGGTTCTGCACTCCGTGGGCGGCAAGCCAGGGCTCGGCATCGACGGCCGTTGCGTTCGACCCGCCTGGCCGGATCTCGAAATGCAGATGGGCTCCGGTCGACCTGCCCGCCGAACCGACGTTGCCGATGTGCTGCCCGGCAACGACGCGATCCCCGACGCTGACGAGGACGCCGCTCTGCCACATGTGCGCGTAGGCGGAGGCGATGCGCTGTCCATCGATGGTGTGCTCGATGATGATGAGGTTGCCGTAGCCGCCCGACGGCCCGGCGAAGCTGACCACGCCATCGGCGAGCGCGAGGATCGGCGTACCGTCGTCGGCAGCCCAGTCCGTTCCCGAGTGGAACGCTCGCTCTCCAGTGAAGGGGTCTTCGCGCCACCCGAAGTCGCTGGTGTTCACCCACGTCCCGCTCGGCAGCGGGAAGACGATGGCGGTCGTCTCGGGTACGTTGCCGAGCGGGGTACCGCCCGGCGTGGTTTCGGCGCGGCGCGTGAGTGCAGCGAGGATCGCCTCGGCGACCGGCTGGTAGTTCTGGTAGCGGTCGGGATATGCCGAGACCTCGACCGCTTGCGCTGCCTCGCCAGGGTCGAGGTGCTGCCAGTCGGGTATGTCTAGCAGGCCGCGCGGTGATGGGTAGTTCGGCCCGCTCGAACCTCCGTAGAAGGCGCGCGATTGGTAGGTCGCGTTCATCAGCTCCGCGACGGTGCCCCATCCTGCGCTCGGCCGCATCTGGAATATGCCAAGAGAGTCGTGATCGCTGCCCTCTCCGTCGTTCGAGAAATCGCTCGACTCTGGAATCGCCGCCGAGTTTGCAAGCATCCGTAGCCGCGACTCGGTGAGTGCGGCCATGAGCGCGATGACGATGCCAGCGCGACCAACACCCTCGGTCTGCGCGCCGACCGTGATGATGGTGGCTGCATGGGTTAGCTGCTCGTGGTTGAGGGTCACGGTCTCGCCCGCGCGCGTCGTGGCTGTGAGCGACTCCGGGATCGGCCCGACAACGAGCGAGCTTGACGAGAGACATGCGGCGAATACCGCGGGCGACACGAGCAGACCCACGCCGACCAGGCTCATGGGGAGCACTGCGACGAGGGTGGCGATGGCCACAACGAGCTTCTTCATGCGGGTGCCGATCAACGCAGGGGGTTGTCAAGCTCGGAGATGCGAAGCGCGCGGCAGGTATCGAAGGTCGGCTCGCAGGTGATGAAGACGGTGAACGCGACCTCGTGGGAGCTGGTCACGGGCTCGGTGCCGTTGATGCCCTCGCGTTGCCGAATGCCGGTGATCGTGTAGGCGACGGTGCCCGGAAGGATCTGTCCCTCGGCTGCCTGCTTGAGCGCCGTCGCCCACTCGTCCGGCACGAACACGTCGTTGATGTCGAGCCATTGGCGGGTCTGCATCGTGCGAAGCTGCGCCCAGGCGTCCGCGGTCGGGAGATAGGTGCGCACGTCAGAAGCGAGCCCGGCGGTCTCATTGCCGGAGGGGTCGCCCACATCCACGATGACTTGCGCATAGTCGGTCGGCCCGAACTCGGTCGCGGTGTCCCATGTGAACAGCGCGATGGCGACGGCTCGCGCGAACCTCTCGGGATCGTCGGACTCACGGACGACGGGCGGCGTGCTCGATGTCGGGGACGGTGCGCTGGTGGAAGCGCCTGGTGGGTCGCTCGTGGAGCTGCCGCCCGGCGAAGGCTCGGATCGAGGCGCGAGCAGCAACCCGTAGAGCCCGACTCCGACGAGGACGGCAAGCACGGCGGCACCGACGATCAGGAGGATCATGAGGCGACGAGGGAAGCGAGTCTGCGGCATCAGGCACTCTCCTTGGCGAGACGTTGGCGGGCGGTTCGGGCGGCGCGGGCCGCGTCGAAGAAACGGACGGTAGCGTCGAGGATCGTCTCGAAGTGCTCCCACTGGTCATCACTCAGCGCGGTGCCGACCTCAGCAGGGTCGTAGTGTGACCACCACTGATCGAGGTCGCTCCAGGTGAGGGTGAACGCCCGCACCGGATAGCGAACCGGCACAGCGCTCGACGCTGGTGCGGGTGCCGGGCCTCGCTTGCGCCCTTGCTTCGCGCGCTCCAGCGCCTCCTGTGCGAGCAACTCCAGCTCGCCGGGTGGTTCGGGTTCCTCCTGCGGGATCGCCAGCATGGCGATCGTGCGGGCGTGCGCCGTGGTGATCGACGAGCCGCGGTCGATGGCGTCGAGTTCTGAGCGGGCGAAGCCGCGCACATCCTCCGGCTGTCGGGGGTCATTGGCGATCCGCTGGAGGTCGTTGATCTGTTCCAGGCTCGTGTACGACTTGCGCCCGGTGACCGTGAGCGCAGCCTGCGCGCGGGACTTGCCCGGAGCGCCGATCAGCGGTGGTGCCGTGACGGCACCACCGCTCGTTCCGGCGATCTTCCCGCCAGCACCGAACTGCGTCGCCGCCTGACGACGAGCGGCGTCCTCGGCCATGAGCGTCTTCAGCTCGCGGTACAGCGCCGCGGCCTCGGTCTGCGTGAATGGCTTGTGGAGCACGTTGTCGGCCTGCTCGGCCATGAGCCTCTGGAGCCGGTCGCTGATCCCGGGGCGCACGAAGACGTTGACCTTCTTATGGCCGAGCTTGCGCAGCGCCGCGATGCGTCGAGCGCCGCACACGAGCACGCCGTCCGGTGTCACGGTCGGAGGCTGGAGAAGTCCGTCACGTTCGATGGATGCTGCGAGTGCGTCGATGTCGCCCATCTCCATGCGATGACGGCTGCCGACGACGATGGAGTCGATGGTGCGTTCCAGCTCGATGTGCCCGGTGCTCGCCGCCATGTGCTCACCTCGCCCCCGCCAGAGTGGGCGCGTTCAGGCCGAGCAGCAGCACGAGGTCGTCATCGGTGAGCAGCGCACGCAGGGGCTCGCCGACAAGAAGGCGGAACAGCACGCCGCGGCCGACGGCGGTGTGGGCCTGATCGGGATCGGGGTTGCCGAGGATCGCACGGAGCAGCGCGTTCCAGCTCGTCGACGACAGATCGAGCACGGCCCGAGCGTGTGGGTCTCGCCGAAGCGATTCCGCTGCGCTCGCCCGCGACGGCGCGTCGCCGAGTCGAGTGCAGATGTGCTCGATGGCCGCGCGCGCCGTCTGCTCCGGCCAGTCGAGCAGTGCCAGTAGCTTGATCGCGTCCTCGACTGCACGGACGACGCCAGATACCTCGTGGTCCGATTCGTTCTCGTCCTCACCCGCGGGCGCGACCTGCAACGCTTCGTGGTAGTCGGTGAGTGGGTTCTCCCGGTCGCTGAACCGCTCCGGGTCGTGGAAGCCGCTGTATTGCGGCCTGCGTGCCTGATGCGTCGAGCACAGCAGCCCGTTGCCCCGTTCCTCGGCGATCAGTGTGACCTGCACGGCCCGGGTGACGACGGCCCACGGATCTTCCGCGTTGCGCACGGCCGGGGTGCGCATCGCGTCGAACGCGGCGCTCGCCGCCTCCCACGGGTCGAGGCCGTGCTTTCGCGCGAGGCTCGCGTACCGACCCGCCGTGTACTCCATGAGCGCCGCGACATCCACGTCGCGCCGCCACGCGCCTTTCCCATCGTCGTGAAGACGCTCCAGGAGCGCGCGCAGTCCCTCCGGGGTGCGGAACGATGTGGGAGCGGCCTGGGCAGACATGGCGCGCTCACAGGCGGCGGAGCGGGTCGCGGTTGACAGAGGACTGGTGCGCGGGCGACTGCCCGAACGCGGAGAGCGGCGCGATGCCCTGGGCACGCCCCCTGATGCCGGGCCGGGTCACCGGAGTTGCCTGCGGCGAGGTCTGCCGACGTTCCTCGACGCGGCGCGCCAGTTCGGTGCGCAGGTCGATGCCGCGCCCGATCATGCGGGCCGAGGCGGATGGGAGCAGCTCGGTCGGGCGCACCCACACGACCTGGCTGCTGTCGTGCTCTGCGCTCAGCCGCTCCAGGAGTGGGTGGCCGCCGCGCCACCTCTGCGCGGCGAGCCACGGGTCCGTGTGGCGCGCCAGCTCCGAGATCTCAGCAGCCTCGCTCGGAGTCGGCTTCAGCGTGTGGAGGACATCGGCAAGCCGACGGGCGTGCTCGTCCTCCGGCAACTCATCGTTCACAGCGCGCCTCCTTCCGATGCCGCGGAGAGCGAGGGCGTCGCCAGCCAGCGGCCGACCGTGGACGGATGCACCCCGGTCGCGCGAGCGATGGCCTTGTTCGTCATGCCGTCCTCCTTCAGTCGCAGGGCGAGTTCTCTGGGAGCAAGGTGCGCAGGCGGTTCCGGCGACTGGTACTCGACCGCGTTCGACACCAACACGGCAGGCTGCGCCGACGGCTCCGCACGGAACCGTCGGGTGAGCACGACGGTCAAGTGCGTGATCGCCAGCAGCACGAGCGGCGGTACTGCGGCGACCGATCCTGCGAGTGCCGAAGGAACGTCGGCGTCAGCGGCGACGACCGCGTGGATCGCGTTGGCTGCGACCGAGACCGCGGCACCGGCCATGAGCAGCAGCCACGGATACCAGGCGGCACGCTGCCCCGCGAGCGCGACGACGGACACCGTGGCGACGACGATGATGCCGTCCACGATGAGCGGCCATGCCCACGCCTGGCTCTCATCGACGCCGGAGCGTCGCGCGAGGTCGGCGAGTGCCGTGAACGACAGCCAGAAGGCGGCTGCGGCGATGAATACGGTCCCAGCTACCGCCGTCCACACGGCGATCCGCCCGCGCGGCTGTTGCGTGCTGCCGGGGATCACGAGAGCACCTGACCCGATGAAGGCTGAGCTGCATGGCTGGGCACGGAACTGGCCGTGGGCGCGGACGGTGCGCCCCTCGCTACGCGGTGCGCCGAGCGGATCGTCGTCTCGATCTCCGGCGCGGGCAAACCTGCGCGCTCGGCAGCCGGCCCCAGCGCGGCACGCACGCGGTCTGGCGGGATGCCCGCCTCGATGAGTCGACACGAGGCCCAGAACAGGCCGCGGTTGCGCTCGCCCTCGCCGCGCATCCCGACCCAGCGGGCGATCCGCTCCACGTCAACTCCGTCCGTTCGCTCGACAGGGATGACGGGCATCGGGCGCGCCGGTCGCGGATCGAGGAACTGCCGCAGCGCGCGGGCATCGACGGGAACCGCGTCGCCTCGCCCGGAGCCGATGAGGGCATACGCACTCGGCCCCGCATCGGCGGCGATGATCGAGGGCGGCACGATGACGTAGCCGCCCGATCCCCGGAAGTCGATACCAGCACGCGCCACCTGCCAGGACGGCTGCACCAGCTCGGGATCGGCCGGGTAGTAGGCATGGACTCCGCCCGAGGGCGTGCGGATAAACGCGGCCCAGCGATCCGTCAGCCCCTCGCGTCGGGCCAGCTCGAACGCGGCGAAGCCGCGGACACCGTGCACGTCGACATCTACGACCTCGAGCCCGGAGATCTGGCCCGTCGGCATCCCGATGTTGGCGCGCGGCCACCGCGCCCACCAGCGAGCGACCTGGCGCGGTTCGGTGCTCGCCTCGTGGAATCCCCGCTTGGTTAGCGGGCGCTTGCCTCCTGTGACGCAGGGAAAGACGGGGATGCCTGCCTCGGCGTAGCGATACGCTGCGGCGCTCGGCGACAGCCCGGTGAGCGAGGCGAGCAGAACGGCGGCATCCAGCGGCTGGCGTTCTCCGCGCGAGGCTTCCAGCATCGTCATCTCGGCACCTCCTCTGGCCTGGTCGTGAGCCGTGCGGCTCTTGTCGATCAGGTGCGCCGCGGTCCCCAAGAGACTGTCGGCGTCCGGTGGGCAACGCAGTCAGGCAGCGGGAAGGCGCTTTGCTCATGGAATCGTCTCCTTCCGCTCACCGGGAAGCCCCGTTGAGCATGCTCAAGGCTCTCCCGAGATTCAGTTCTAACACCGCACGTTGAGCATGCGCAACAGTTGATTTGTGCATGCTCAACGGGTAGATTGAGCATGCACAACTACCCTTGGGCCTGGGCTACGTCGACGCCTTGGCCCTCCCGAAGGGAAGGGGGGGTCAGCGACGATGACTGAAGACGAAAGTCAGGCTGCGGCTGACGACCTCGCCAAACGCCTGCGACTTCTGATGGATGTCGCTGTCGCCGAGTCCGGCTCCGAGCCGACCTACTCGCAGATCGCGGAGTATCTGAGACAACGTGGCATCAGCCTGTCTCGATCACGATGGACGTACATGGTCAACGGCCACCGATACGTTCAAGACCCCGCAATCTTCGAGGGACTCGCGGACTTCTTCGACGTTGATGCTGCCTTTCTTGCGGGGGAGAGCGGCGTGGCAACCCCGGAGAAGGTCTCCGCCCAGCTCGACCTCGTGCGTTCGATGCGTGCAGCGAAGGTGAAGTCCTACGCTGCACGCACACTCGGCGATATCTCGCCGAAGGCGCTCCAAGCCATCAGCAAGTTCCTGGACGAGGAAATGATGCGAACACCCGAGCACTGACGGGTGTCGCGCACCACGGAGCCGAGGCCAGTAGTTGCTCGGCCGAGAGGGGGTAAACGTGAACACCGAAGAGACCGTAACGGCCGCCGTCTCCGATCTGCGGCTCGGCAGCAGATTCACGCTTGCGCACCTTCTCCAGGCCATACAGGAACGGCGCCATCGTAGGCTCCGCGTCGTCGAACTCGCTGACCTCGACACCCGCGACGGCATCTGCGCCCTCTGGCTGGTCACCGACACCGAGGACTTCGTGCTCCACGCACGCAGCGACTCTGCATTGCACCGCCAGCAGTTCGTCCTTCACGAGTTGGCCCACATGATCCTCGGTCACACGGAGGGCGACGATTGCACAGCCGGGGACGTCTTGCTGCCCAACATCCCTCCTCACACGCGCGGACGCCTGCTCAAGCGACAAGACATTGACAGTGAGACGGAGATTGCCGCCGAGTCGCTCGCAGATCGGCTGGCCGCGGGCATCCGAGGATCGGTGTTCGCCGAGTCTCGCTATTCGGAGATCTTCGGGTGATCCAGGCGCTCGTCGCGACGCTCATGTGGGCGCTCGTGGCGAGCCTGCTCATCTTCCGCCGCAAACGGGCGGATCGAAGCATCACCTACGCTTCCTTCACGATTGCCGTCGCGATGACCCTGAACGTCGACGCCATCTACCTCGCCACCGATCCGCTTCTTGGCGGGACGAATGTCACGACCCTCGTTTCGGATGGGCTGCTGATGACCGGGATCTTCTTTCTCGGTCGAGGCGTCATGAAGGCCGACGAGTACCGCCCCAGGCTCGTGCGGGTCGCCGTGGGCATCCCCGTGCTCCTCACCTCGCTTCTTGCGATCACCACGACGTTCGTGTTCATCGACCGAGGCACAACCACGACTCGGTTCATGATCGACCTCGGCGCGCAACCCGCAGCAGCGGCCTACTCGATCATCAACTTCAGCTACTTCTTCCTCGTAATCACGACGATGATGATCCTCGCCGTGCGGCAATATCTGCGCAGCTCGGGCATCCAGCGTCTCCCCGCGGCTCTGCTGAGCCTGGGGTCGGCGTTCGGCGGCGCACTGTGCCTGGCCGTGCTCATCATGGACGTCGCACACGTCACTGGCCAACTCGATCTCATGCGTGCCGTCCAACCAGCCTACGAACCGCTCTCTCTGCTCGCGTTCCTTTTCCTCTGCGCGGGCTTCGCCGCGCAGCCTGCCGTCCGCCGCGCACAGCACGACATGCGCCGGAAGCGCACCGCCGGCCTCGCGACACACTTGGAGCCTCTCTGGAAGCGGGCTTCCCTCGTGCGGCCCGGGCTGAGCCAAGCTGACCCGCTCGCCGCGAGCGCGGATGACCTGGAGAGCCGGCTACACCGAGAGATCGTTGAGATCCGCGACGCGATGATCGACCCGCGCGTCACCTTCCATATCAGCGCAGCCGAGCGCGCCCTACTGAATCGCGCCGAGAGCCACCTTCTCGGACTCGACACGACAGCGACACGGACCACCGCTTCACCAGGAAGCCGGGTCGACCAGGGGGGCAGTTCGTGATGCGACGGGTCGCGCTAGGTGCCGGACTCGTTGCCGCAGGCGCGTTGGGTGTCGGATGGGCGATCGCGCGGCGGCTGACAGCCCCCAGCACGCGGCGATACGACCTGACCGTCCGCGAGGTTGAGCACGACGGCGACGGCCCTCTCATCGTGCTCGATCGAACTTACCTGACCGCAGCCGAAGGCGCTTACAACCTCTGGTTCGAGAGCGGAGGCTGGGCGCAACTCTCCGAAGACGTGCTCGACCGTGGACCGACTCTGATCGCACGACGGGTGACGAGCACGGCATCGGAGCTCACTCTCAGGGCTGGCGATCACGTCTCCTGGAGCGGCATCTACTACGCGACCCCGCACGACGCCAGCCTTCACGCACACGACATCACCATCGACACCCCCGCTGGGCCCGCCCCCGCCTGGCGCATCGACGGCGACGGTGCCAGGTCGACGTGGGCGATCCACCTACATGGCCTCGGCAGCGTCCGAGCCGGAACACTTCGCGGCGTGCTCGCCGCGACAGAGCGCGGCTACACTTCGCTCGTTATCAGCTACCGAGCCGACGGCGAAGGCCCGGGAGTCGGCAACGGGCGCTCAATGCTTGGCTTCACCGAGGCCGACGACGCCGCGGCTGCCATCGAGTACGCGATGCGGCACGGAGCCCGACAGATCGTGCTGTTCGGATGGTCGATGGGTGCCGCCATCGCGCTCCAGCTCGCTCACCACCCGTCGTATCGACGCAGCATCGCTGGTCTCGTGCTCGATTCGCCTGTGCTCGACTGGACCGAAGTCATCAAAGCGAACTGCACCCGCAGCGGACTCCCCGCAGCCGCGGGCAGCCTCGCGATCCCGTGGCTGACGCTCCGCCCGCTGGCCCACATGGTCGGCCTGCCCGAGCGCATCCCGCTCCGATCCTTCGACTGGACGGTTCGTGCCGAGGAACTCACCGCGCCCACGCTCATCCTGCACGGCACCCACGACGACTCCGTACCGATACGGCTCTCACAAGCACTCCGAGATGCTCGGCCTGGCCTTGTGTCACTGCAGGTCTTCGAAGCAGGACACACGCTCTCGTGGAACTCCGACCCCGACCGATGGCAGAGCGCGGTGATCGCCTGGCTCGCCGCGCACGACCCATCTTGAACGTCGATGCTTGTCGGTAGGCTCGAAGTCGGGGTTGTGAGGCGGAAGGGTCGCCGTGCGGCTAGGGTGCGTCTCCTAATTGACGCGGTGGGGTCTGCCGCACGGATAGGTGACGGGTTGTAGTCACGCCGCGAGGGCGACGTCGGTGTTCATGATTGCTTCGTACT
>CAKUSI010000100.1 GCA_934678955.1 uncultured Austwickia sp.
CTGCAAGAATCAGAACAACCTCGACGCCACCGGCGCCGACCAGCCCCACACAGGGCCGTCATGAAATATCGAGGTTAACGATCGTGCGGCGCGATAGGCCGTCCGCGATATATTCCTCGGTCATCCGAGTCTCCCTTAAGTTGAAGTCCGATACCTACCGAAAAGGCGGACGCCCCCTTAACGCGCTGCCGGCAGCCTGAGCGCCCAACGGGCGCGCGGCTGGGCCGCACCCTACGGCACACTCCAGCCGTCCCTCAACCCACTCATTTTTCGCTCATCCCGATCACAAGGTCGCTCATGTCCTCGGCGGCTCGAACCCGCGATCCATGAATAAAGGCCCGAGGCCCTCCCGACTGAGCTTCGGGCGGTGTCGAGTGGGCGGTGCATGGCACTGTAGGGGCATGGATTTCTGGGGCTGGTTCCTGCTCGCGGTCGCGGTCGGCGGCGGGCTGCTCGCGGCCGCCGTCCTCGCCGACAGGCGCGCACGACGACGCGTGTCCGGGCACGGCGAGCCGGCCCCCGAACGCGGCGTCCCCGCCGTCGACTCCCAGGTCCCCGCCTACATCACGCAGGACGAGGTCGACGCCCTGCCCGCCCCCGGGCGCGGCGTCGGCGGCAGTCTGCCGCACAAGGGCGAGGGGTTCGGCTTCGGCCACGCGCATCCGGACTTCGCCACCCAGGCATCCGGCGCCGACTGGCCGGACCCGCGGATCCTCGTGGTGGACGGCGAGGTCGACGCGATGCGCCAGCTCCTCGCTCCCCTCTCGACGGCGACCGCGGAGACGCCGCTGGTCGTCGTCGCCGCGGGGCTCGCCGATGAGGTCGTGACCACGCTGGCGGCCAATCGTCGCGCCGTCGGCCTCCCAGTCGTCGCCGCCGTCGCGGGGCCGAAGGACCGGCGCCGCCTGGCGGAGCTCACGGGTGCCGAACAGCTCACCCCGGAGGACCTCCGCGCCGGATACGTCCCCAGCCAGGCCCTCGGCCACGCCGCCCGTTGGACGAGCACGTCCCGGGCCTCGTGGGTCGACCCGGGCTCGCTCTCCTGACGGCGGTCACGCGCACTCACCTGCGCAGGTTCGGCTGGTTATGCATATGACGGAAACCCTCAACCTCGAACCTCAACCTGCGGGGTAAACCTCAAGGTCGACTTGAGGCGGATCGAAACTGAGAGCGTCGACCCATCTCCTCTCCGACGAAAGTACGAGTGGCTATATCGGAATATCGGGACAAACCCCTAGTCACCGCATTCTCGGCATACCCGAAGGCGTCCAAAATCACACGAATGTGATTTTCAGCTTTTCCCGGCATTTCACCTGACCGGCTCTCAGGCAACTCTCAACCTCGCCGTTGCTGACCACCCTCTCCCCTTCTTACTGTCCACCGGAGGGGGACGTGCCGGGGTCACCTGACCCGGGGAAGCGGCACGTCCCTCATTCACTTCGACGAGGAGAGATGTGAGAAACGCAGTCAAAGGCATCCGGGGGGCTGCCGCCGCCGCTGGGCTGGCCATCCTGGTCCAAGGACTCGGCACTCTCGCCGCGGGTCCGCTCGCGGACGCGGGAACCTCCAACGTGACCGCCACGACGCGGGTACACGTGCGCTCAGGCCCCTCCACCTCGTCCTCGAGCCTCGCCATCCTCTCCGTCGGCGACTCCCTCCCGGCGAAGGGCAGCTCGAACGGCTGGACGAAGGTCACCTACAAGGGCAAGACGGCTTACGTCTACAGCCAGTACCTGAAGGGCGCCTCCTCGAGCGGCGGCTCGGTGTCGGACTCGGCCGCCAAGGGCACCCACTACGCGACGGCGAACCTGAACCTCCGCACGGGAGCCTCTCTCCGCGATCAGGTGTCGGTGGTAGCGCGCAAGGGCACGAAGCTCACGCTGACCGGCAAGGTCAGCGGCAACTACGCGCAGGTGCGCTACAGCGGCAAGACCCTCTGGGCTTCGCTCAGCTACCTGTCCGGCGATGCCCCGAGCAGCGGATCCTCCCTCCCGAAGGCGACCGGACAGAAGCGCGGCACGACGGCGCTGATGATCCGCACGACCTCCACGAGCAGCTTCAAGAGCCTGGGCGACGCGCCCAAGGGCACCATCTTCGACGTCACGGGCAAGACCTCCAACGGAATGGCCCAGGTCATCTGGATGGGGTCGGCCCGCTGGGTGAACGCGGCCTATCTGGTCAACGTCGGCAGCAAGGCCGACGCTCCGACGGCGCCGTCGACGCCCAAGACGTCGGTCCAGTACGCCACGACCGTCCTGAACATCTGGTCCTCCAGCACGGGGACCTCCCACAGCGGCGAGCTGCCCCGCGGCGCCGTCGTCAACGTGACCGGCACCGTGAAGGACGGCCGCGCGCAGATCGTCCACAACGGCGCGACGAGGTGGGTCACCGCCCGGTACCTCTCCGCTCGCAAGCCGTCCTCCGGGAACGCCTCGAGCGGCAGCGGCGAGAGCCTGAACCGCGGTTACTCCAGCGGCCTCGACAAGACCAACGCGAACGTGCAGTCCATCGCGCGCGACGTCTGGGACCGCTTCCCGCAGATCAAGACGATGTACGGCTGGCGCCGCGACGTCACCCCGGACCACCCCGCCGGCCGCGCCGTCGACGTCATGATCCCCTCCTACAAGTCGAATCAGGACCTGGGCTGGGAGATCGCGAAGTACCACCGGGCCAATGCCGAGAAGTTCAACATCAACTACATCATCTTCGGGCAGAAGATCTGGTCCGTGCAGCGCAACAGCGAGGGCTGGCGTTGGATGGCGAGCCGCGGCGGCGACACCGCCAACCACTACGACCACGTGCACATCAACACCTACGGGTGAGCCGGGCGCCCTCTCTCGGCCCGGGTGGCCGCGAGAGACGCACGATGCGGGTTGGAGCATTACCGACCCACCCTCTATGCTGGTGCGCGCTGGTCCCCATCGTCTAGCGGCCTAGGACTCCGCCCTTTCACGGCGGCAGCACGGGTTCGAATCCCGTTGGGGATGCGACGTCCGGCCCTCCCTTCTGGGACCGGGCAAATGGGTAACGACAAGGGCCTATGCCCGATGTGACAAGCTCAGCGGAGTCACGCTATAGTTACCGGGCTGGCTTGGCCAGCAGGTCAAGAAATTGGCCCCGTAGCGCAGTTGGTTAGCGCGCCGCCCTGTCACGGCGGAGGTCGCGGGTTCGAGTCCCGTCGGGGTCGCTAGGTCAGACACACGTGTCAGATCAACGGCCAGGTAGCTCAGTTGGTACGAGCGCTCGCCTGAAAAGTGAGAGGTCGCCGGTTCGACCCCGGCCCTGGCCACCCCACTCCCAGCGAGGTGTGACCTGTCGGTCCACCTCGCTTCGTCATGTGTGCATCGTTTCGCGCCGCGAGCGGGGGCTTGGCATAGGCCCCGTCACCGAACATCGTGAGGGTTCGGCCGAGATCGGCCGGAAGGATCGCTACGTTCAGCCGTCGCGGCCGACCGAAGGCGTGGGATCGAGGACGATCGGGACCTTCGCCCAGCCGCTGACCGGGGCCAACTCACGCACCGGCTTGCGCTCGTGGGAGATGGCGATGCGGGTGGTCTGAGCCAGCAACTCCCAGACGATCACCCGCAGCTCCATGAGGGTCAGAGCGCGTCCGGGGCAGACGTGCGGGCCGATGCCGAAGACCAGATTGGCGACGGCATGGTCGACGGGGTTGAAGGCATCCGGCTCTGGGAATGCCTCGGGGTCACGGTTGGCGGCCGTCCAGTTGAGGACGACACGGGTGCCGGCGGCGATCTCCTCGCCCCCGACCACGACATCGCACGTTGTCACGCGGCGGTTGGAGACGAAGGGGTCGTCGATGCGCAGGATCTCCTCGACGGCGTCCTCGAAGTCGCGCACCCGGTCGCCGGCGACGAGCTGGCGCAGGTGGCCCTGCAGCGCGACGTCGGTCGCCAGGTGGTGGACTATCACCCCGACGCAGGCAGCCAGTGAGGAGAGGTCGCCGGCCGTCCAGTTGCGCAGGATCGACACGATCTCGGCGTGTTGCAGCGGATGGCCGTCCGCCCGGTCATCCATCAGTCGCGAGGTGACGTCGTCCACCGAGCCGTCGCGGCGAGCCTCCAACAGCCGGCTGATGATGGCATCGAAGTCCTCGGCCACCTGGGCCATCCGGGCGCGTTCGCCGGAGCGGGTCGCCTCCCGGTTGTCCGCCACCCAGTCGACCAACTCCTGCTCGATCGCGGTGGGCCAGCCCAGCCAGGTGCTTTGTGCCCGCACGGCGTAGGGAGTGCCGATGTCGAGCACAGTGCGGATCGTGACCCCGCGCGGCAAGCCGGCGACGATAGCGGCGGCATGCTCCCGGCACTGCGGCTCCTGGGCGGCGACCGCGTCGTCGGTCAGGTAGGCGTCGATCAGCCGGCGGTAGGCCCGGTGCTCCGCGCCGTCCAGACTGTTGGGCAGCGCCCGGTGCGCGGAGACCGCGCTGGAAAAGGTCTCGGCGTCCAGCGCCGCGGCCCGGACATCCGCGTGCGCGAGCAGCGTCACCAATCCGTCCGCCTCGCGGACGACCGGGCAGGTCTGGCGCTGCGCGTCCAGCATCACCCGCAGGTCGGGGCGCGTCCCCACCTCGGAGTGCGAATCGACCAGTACGTCGCTCGCTTGGTCATCCATGCCAACGACAATAGCCCTGTCCGCCTGTCCACACCCGCCACATGCCCGACAGCCTGAGCATCAGCCAGCCAGCCCTCTCCTACCATCTGGCGAGGCTCGTCAAGGCTGGACTTATCAGCAAGGAGATGCGCCACAAGTCGGCGCACTACCACGCCACGCCGCAGGGTCTGGCGACCGTGCGAGTATTCCTCGCCGGACTGCCGGGCCCGGACAACTGCTCGGCAGACCCGTCAATCACCTGCTGACCCAGAGCGTCGCACCTGACACTTCGCCACAGGGTTGCATTCTGCTTCGATTTCTTTCAATATAGGCGTGTGTCTATACAGGAGGACGCCATGACCGCAACACCCACGCCTGTCCAGCTATGCACGCCTGCCGAAGCGCACGCGATCGGCCTCGACACCGCCACTACCGTGGCCGGCACGCTGAAGGCATTGGCGGATCCGCTCCGGCTGCGGATGCTCTCGGCCATCGCCACCGACCCGCGCGGCGAGTCCTGCGTCTGCGACCTCGCCGACCTCGCCGACGTCTCCCAACCCACCATCTCCCACCACCTGAAGGTCCTGAAGGACACCGGCCTGCTCAGCTCCCAACGGCGCGGCACCTGGGTCTACTACCGCATCGTCCCCACCCGACAGGCGGCCGTCACGGCCCTCCTAGACGGCTTCGCGCCCACCGTCACCGCCAGCCCCGCCGAGGACCGGCCCGAGTCGCCGCGCGAGGTCGACGCACACGTCATCGATCGCCTCGCCGAGGAACTGGCCGACGAATACGACACCCTGAGCCGCGACCTGGTGGTCACGATGGTGCGGGAATCCTACGCCGGTCTCCTCCGGTCCGCGAAGGTCGCTCGACATCTCGTTCCGCTCGCCGAACGCTTCGCCCGCCAGCGCCTCACCGATCTCACTCGCGACCGCGAGGCGGGCGTGCCGCAGGTGCTGTTCGTCTGCGTACAGAACGCCGGCCGCTCCCAGCTCGCCGCCGCGCTGGCCAACCAGATGGCCGATGGCAAGGTTGTCGCCCGCTCCGCCGGATCACGACCAGCGCCAGACGTCCACCCGCACGTGCGATCAGTACTCACCAGGATCGAAGGCGAAGACGCCGCCACCGAGCGGTTCCCCAAGCCGCTCACCGACGACGCGGTCCGCGCCGCCGACGTCGTCATCACCATGGGCTGCGGCGACGTGTGCCCGATCATCCCCGGCGTCCACTACGAGGACTGGGCCGTCGGAGACCCCGCGCTCGCCTCCGCCGTGGGCGTCGAAGCCATCCGCGACGACATCGCCGCCCGCGTCCGCACCCTGATCGATTCCCTCACCAACCACTAACGAAAGAGCCCGCCGTGACCGACACCAAGCCGTCCGTGCTGTTCGTCTGCATCCACAACGCCGGCCGCTCCCAGATGGCAGCCGGCTACCTCCGCCACCTCGCCGGCGACCGCATCGAGGTCCGCTCCGCCGGCTCCATGCCCACCGACCAGATCAACCCCATCGCCATCGAAGCCATGCGGGAAGAGGGCATCGACATCACCGCAGAGCAGCCCAAGGTACTCACGCCGGAAGCCGTCCAGGCCTCGGACGTGGTGATCACGATGGGCTGCGGCGACGCCTGCCCCTACTACCCAGGCAAGCGCTACGAGGACTGGAAGCTCGACGACCCTGCCGGCCAAAGCATCGACGCCGTGCGGCCGATCCGCGACGACATCAAGATCCGCACCCAGAAGCTGATCGCCTCCATCGACGCCTGAGAGAGCCCGGCGACCCGGTCGCGTACGGGGGCGGCGCCTCCGATCGCCCGGCCCGCCCTGAGCGTCAGCCCCCGAAGGCCTCCGCCAGCGTCACCCGCAGCGGGGTCGTCGGGCGACCGATGAGGCGCGACAGCGTGCCTGGAGCCGGATCGGCGAGTTCGCCGTCCGCGATGGCGGTGTCGGTGCTGACGAGGAACTCGACGACGGCCTCGGGCAGACCCGCCGCGGCGAGCGCGGCGCGGTGCGCGTCGGCGGAAACCTGCTGCACCGCGACCGAGGTGCCGGCGAGTTCACTGGTGATCTGAGCGAACTCGTCCTGCGTGAAGCCGGCGTCGCCCGCGAGCTCATAGGTGGCGGCTTCGGGGGTTTCCGCCGTGAGCACGACCGCCGCGGCCGCGGCGTAGTCAGCGCGAGGCGCCGTGAACTGCCTGCCCTCCCCGGCGCTCGTGAGCAGGACTCCGCTGCGCGCGGCCTGCCTCGCGGCGTCGACGAGGTTCTCCGAGTACCAGCCGTTGCGCAGCAGGGCCACGGTGAAGGGCGCCTCGGCGAGCAGCCTCTCGGTCTCGACATGCTCGGGAGCGACCAGAAGGGTCCTCGCCGTGTCGGCATGCAGGACGCTGGTGTAGGCGACGAACGGCACACCCGCCGTCTTCGCGGCCTCGATCACGGCGGCGTGCTGCGGCACGCGCTGGCCGACGGCGTTTCCGGAGATCAGCAGGAGGCGATCGACGCCTGCGAGGGCGGGGGCAAGGGCGTCCGGGCGGTCGTAGTCGAAAGCGCGCACCTGGACGCCGCGCTCGGCGAGATCGGCGGCCTTCGACGTGTCGCGGACAAGGGCGACGATCTGGTCGGCGGGCACGCGCGAGAGCAGGTCGTCGATGACGAGGCGGCCGAGACTCCCCGTGGCGCCGGTGATGGCGATGGTCATTTGCGTTCTTCTTTCTCGTAGTTACTTACCTATCGTAAGTGCTTACTTATCGTAAGCCTGCGATAAGCTGTACGTCAACACGAGAAGGAGGTTCCCTGTGCCGCGGTCCGAGAAACCCGCAATCGACTTCGATGCCTTCAACGCGTCGTGCCCTTCGCAGTCCGCGTTGCGCGACCTCACGGGTCGCTGGGTCCCTCTGGTGCTGATCGCACTCGACGACGGGGCGACCCGCTTCGGGGAGATCCACCGCCGCATCGGCGGGTCGAACGAACGGATGATCGCGCAGACCCTCCGTACGCTCGAGGTCGACGGCTTCATCCACCGCTCGATGGACTGCGGCCGCCCCGCGTACTCGTTGACAGCGGGCGGGCGCGCCGTCGCCGCGCGCTTCCGTGACCTGATCGAGACGCTGTACGCCCACCTCGGCACCCAGGCCTCCGCCTGACCGCGGGCCGCGCCATCGCCGCGCGCCCCGCCGCGTGGCCGGGTCAGGCGGAGAACTCTCCGACGACGGTATAGAGGCCGGGATCGGCCGTCGCAAGCGCGACGGTGCGCCTGGCGTACTCCGCGGCCTCTGGGTCGGCCTGGGTCGCCCTCACGTCGTCGGCACTCCCCCAGCGAGCGACGTTGACGACGCGGCCGCCGTCGAGACTGGCGAGCAGGGTGACCGAGAGAAACCCCGGCCGCTGGGTCATGACCTTCTCGGTCCCTTCGATCAGCAGGTCGATCAGCTCTTGGCGCTTCGACCGGTCCACGTCGATGACGTTGATGAACGTGACGGGTTCGGACATAACTTCCTCCTATTGTTCGTGATCGGGCAGGCGCGGTGTGGGTCACCGAGGTCGCCAACCCGTGCGCGGGAGACGACGACGCGGCCCGCTCCCCGGCAGAGACGAGACAGCCACGCGGACTGTCAGGCCTGGGTCGACCTCACACTTCCTGGCGCCGTCTCGTCCTCGCAGCGAAAGCATGATCCGATGGAGACCAGCGCCACAGGCAGGCCATGCGCCTGGACACGACGAGGAGGATGATGATGTCGGACGAAGCCGTGTCGCGGCGCGAGGAGCCGCCAGAACTCGTCGACGCCCTGAGAGAACGCGGCGTGCTCCTGGGGCTCAGCTATCGACTTCTCGGTTCCCTTGCAGACGCCGAGGACGCCGTGCAGGAGACCTACCTCCGCTGGCATCGGCTCGGCGACGACGGACGCCGCAGCATCGCCCACCCCCGCGCATGGCTCATCAAGACCGCCAGCCGCATCGGCCTCGACATGCTGGGCACGGCGCGGGCCCGCCGCGAGCACTACGTCGGCGAATGGCTCCCAGAGCCCCTTCCCGCCCCGAACAGGTGGAGCAGCCAAGGAACCTCGATCACGATCGACCCCGCCGATCGGGTGAGCATGGACGACTCCGTCTCGATGGCGCTGCTGGTCGTCCTCGAGTCGATGACACCCGCCGAGCGCGTCGCGTTCGTCCTCCACGACGTGTTCCGCTACACCTTCCCCGAGGTCGCCGACGTCGTGGGACGCACCCCCGCCGCGTGTCGCCAACTCGCTTCCTCCGCACGCCGTCGCGTCCGCTCGGAACGACGAAACCCGGTCCCGCCCGCCGAGCATGCCTCGGCCGTGCGTTCCTTCAAGACCGCCTGGCAGACCGGCGACCTCACCGCCCTCATCGACGTGCTCGACCCCGACGTCACAGCTATCACCGACGGCGGCGGCATCGTCTCCGCCGCTCTCGAGCCGGTCCACGGCCCGGAAGCCGTCGCGCGTCTCCTCCTCGGCGTCATCGATCGCCGGCCAGACCTCGCGATCCGCGAGGAGACCGTCAACGGCGAACCCGGCCTCGTGGCGACCGACGGTGAGGACCACACCCTCGCCGTCCTCGCACTCGCCGCGACCACCCGCGGCCGGATCAGACACGTCTGGGCGGTCCGAAACCCTCGGAAACTCGCGATCTGGCGCTGAACTCGCCGGCTAAGAGGTTCCGCAGGCCACCTCCCTGCGGGATCTCTAGGCCCGTGGCCTGCGGGCCTCGACGAGGTGACGGGTGGAGTGCGCGACGAACGGCCCGCGCTCCTGGATGAGGTCGTGGAGGTCACGCAGCCGGTCCCGGTACCTCGCGACGGTGAATCCCGGCACCCACCAGATCACCTTCCGCAGCAGGTAGACCACGGCGGCGACATCGTGGATCTCGATCCGCAGTCTCGCCGTCTGCAGGTCCACGATCTCCAGTCCCGCCGCGCGGGCGGCCGCGGCCTCGTCGTCGTGGTGGCGTCCTCGTCGGGCCTCGGGCTGGGGGCCGAGGAAGAACTCGATCAGCTCGAACACGCTCGCCGGGCCGACGTGTTGGGCGAAGTAGGTGCCGCCGGGACGCAGCACGCGGGCGATCTCCTCCCACCAGATCGTCGCGGGATGCCTGCTGGTGACCAGGTCGAACGCCTCGTCGGCGAACGGAAGCGGCGGCTCGTCGGGATCGGCCACCACGACGACGCCGCGAGGATGCAGCAGCGCGGTGGCCTTGGCGACATTCGGCGGCCACGACTCCGTGGCGACAGCGGTGGCGGGGAAGGTCGTCGCGCTCGCGAGCACCTCACCGCCGCCGGTCTGGATGTCCAGCGAGGCCGATGCCCGCCCGAGCCGGTCGCCCAGCTGCCGAGCGTAGCCCCAGGCGGGGCGCTCCTCGGTCGCCCGCCCGTCCAGCCAGGAGAAGTCCCACCCGGACACGTCGGCGGCAGCCCCGGCCTCGATCAACGAGTCGAATGTCTCGGTCATGGTCGATATTCTCGCCGACGAGCGGCGGGACAGGTCGCATCTTCGATGAACACACCCGGACCTATACGGGGATTGTAGGCTCCTGGAATGCCTGATGCGACGTTCGGCGGCTCTCGGCCCGCTCCGCCGTACGACCCACCCGAGGACGAGCGAGACATGGTGCCCATCCCCGGGGGCGCTTTCCTGATGGGGTCAGCCGACCTCTACGCGGACGAAGGCCCCGTGCACGAGCGCCGGGTCGACGCGTTCCTGATCGACCGCACCCCGGTGACGAACGCGCAGTTCGCGAGGTTCGTCGCCGACACCGGCTACGTGACGGTCGCCGAACGCCCACCCGACCCCGCGGACTTTCCCGGTGCCGACGCCGCTGACCTCGTCCCCGGCTCCCTGGTCTTCACCCCCACCGACGGCCCCGTCGACCTGCGCGACTGGCGCAACTGGTGGCGATGGCAGCCCGGCGCGTCCTGGCGGACGCCGTTCGGCCCTGCCTCCTCCGCCGAGGGCCGGGACCTCCACCCCGTCGTGCACGTGGCCTACGACGACGCCCGCGCCTACGCCGACTGGGCCGGCCTCCGCCTGCCGACCGAGGCCGAGCACGAGTACGCGGCCCGCGGCGGCCACGACGGGCTGCGGTTCGCCTGGGGCGACGAGCCCTTCCCCGGCGGTGCACCCCACGCCAACACCTGGCTGGGCCGGTTCCCGCACCAGAACCTGGGTGTCGGCGGAACGTCGCCGGTCGGCTCGTACCCGGCCAACGGCTACGGGGTGTTCGATCTCATCGGCAACGTGTGGGAGTGGACGAGCGACGTCTACGAGCCGCGGCACCGCCCGCCGGGCGAGGCCGTCGTCGATTCCGGCGGCAGGCCGAACCTGCTCGCTCCCCCGCCGGAGACGACGCCCCGCCGCGTCTTGAAAGGCGGGTCGTTCCTGTGCTCGCCGGACTACTGCCTGAGGTTCCGGCCGGCCGCGAGGTCTGCCCAGACGGAGGACACCGGCATGTCACACGTCGGCTTCCGCTGCGCGCGCGACACGTAGCCGGATGGCGAAACCCCAGCATCCCGGTGTCGCTCAATGCGCACTCATCCGGCGCGCTACGGCGAGACCGGCTGCAGAACCGAATCAACATCTGGTTTTGCCTGGGTGTACTCGCCGCGAACTTGCTCATAGCGAGCTTCTTCCAACCCGTCTCCATGCCGGTTGTGAATCGTCAGCGTGGCTCGCTCCAACGCGTTGACGTCCCGAAGGTTGAACATGTCGACAGCGCGACGCAGGCATATGCTGTGCGGGCTATCGGCCACAGGGTACATAGCCCTAACCTCGATATTTCATGACGGCCCTGTGTGGGGCTGGTCGGCGCCGGTGGCGTCGAGGTTGTTCTGATTCTTGCAGGTGGGTGTGACAAGACCCCGCGTGACGTCTGCGGTGCGGGTTTCCAGGCCGGGAGCTGCCAGATTCAGAGGGACATGTGGAGGAC
>CAKUSI010000101.1 GCA_934678955.1 uncultured Austwickia sp.
GGCCCACGCCGGCTTGCCGGGCTGCCGCGGCCGTCCCGGCCAGCGAGCCCGCCGCGGCGCTCGCGGCGTGGCTGGCCACGCCGGCCGCCCCCTGCGCGGGTGCCTGAGCCTCAGAGGGCCGGAAGGGATGCGCCCGGCGCAACTCCTCGGATCGCTCGCGGCGTCGTTCTTCCGCCTGGTCGATGTCCGCCCGATCACCGGGCGTGTCGGGCCGCCGCTTCGCCGTCGCGGGGCGCACTCGGAACACGCCGGTCTCGAGATCGTCGCGGGAGCGGAAGTCGACGTGGAACGGACCACCGGGGCGATATCTCTGCTGCTCCGCGTGCTCCTGCGCGCTCGCGACGAGTTCGTCGGTGAGGATGTCGGCGTAGCTGGTGAGTCGCTCGTAGTCGCTGGGCGACAGGTCGATGAGGAACAGGTTGGGCACGACGGTGCGTCCCTGTCCCACGATCGCCGCCCGGTCGTCCATCGCGCGCCGCATGGCGGAGGCGATCTCGACGGGCTGGACCTCGGCCCGGAAGGCACGCGCAAAAGCGCCGTTGACGGCGCTCTCGAGCCTGCGTTCCACCCGGTCGAACAGACCCACGACGGATCCTCCTCACGACATACTCATCACTCAGCGTATCCGCACCGACTGGACCGACGCTGGACGCGCCCCGTGGCTGCGACGACGGAAATCCGCCTCGGAGGGTCGTGAGTTCGTCTGGAGAGGTGGAGAAGTCCGAAATGCCCAGGTGGTGCGGCGGCCGGTGGCGCTGTCGCCTCTCCGGACCTCAGCGGCGCCGCTCGTGATCGAAGACGCGGGAGAGGTCGCCGTCGAACAGGTCGGTGACCTCTAGGGACTGGTCCATCTCCAGCGCCGGGAACGAGTGTTCGGGGAAGCTGATCGGCCGCGCGGGCACCCCCGCGACGGTCGTGTGGGCCGGCACGTCCTCCAGGACGACGCTCCCCGCCCCGATCTTCGCGCCTTCACCCACGACGATGTTGCCGAGCACCTTCGCGCCGGCTCCGATCATCACGCCGCGGCGAATCTTGGGGTGCCGGTCGCCGCCCTGCTTGCCGGTGCCGCCGAGCGTCACCTCGTGCAGCATCGAGAAGTCGTCCTCCACGACGGCGGTCGCCCCGATGACGACCGAGGTCGCGTGGTCGAACATCATGCCCTTGCCGAGGCGCGCCGCCGGGTGGATGTCGACCGCGAAGACCTCGGAGATCCGGGACTGCAGGTAGAGCGCGAGCGGCTCCCGGCCGCGCGTCCAGTATTCGTGCGCGACGCGGTAGGCCTGGATCGCGTGGAAGCCCTTGAAGTGCAGCAGGGGCGCCGAGTAGCCGCGGCAGGCGGGGTCGCGCGTCACGACGGCCTGCAGGTCGGCGCGGATCGCGATCCCGATCTGTGGGTTCGTGAAGGCGTCGGCGATGAGGTCGCTCAAGGTCAGCTCGGAGACGGCCGGGCTGTCCAGCTTCGAGGCGAGCACGTGACCGAGCGCGTGCTCGAGGGTGTCGTGCCGCAGGACGCAGTTGTGCAGGTAGCCCGCCATGGCCGGCTCGGCGGCGGCGTCCTGCGCCGCCTCGGCGCGGATCTGCTCCCAGATCTCGTCGCGTGGACGAAGCTGGCTGTCCTGCTCGTCGCGGATCGCGGTGGTCACGCTGGAACTCCTCAGTGACGCGGGGGTGTGCGCAGCTCCCGCTGCGCACGGCTTCGATGGCAACACCTGCGGCGGGTCGTGTGTTCCCGCCGATCTCACGCGCGCGACGACCCGCGTCGATGAACTCGCCGTTATGGTCGCCATTACGTCACGTAATAATTCGACAGTACGCGTCGCCGGTTTGGGCGGTCAATCCGGGTCCCCTCCGAGGTCCGAACTCCCCGAGATCCGCCTCACACCGGGCCTCCATACCGCAAGGCGACCTGCGCCGATGCGAATTTGTCCGAAAGACACGGACATTACCTTGAGGTAAGGCTTTGCTTACCCGTTAGTCACCGCGAGGCTTGAGGGCATGTTCACTTTGGAGGATTTGGATCTCGGCGCCGATCTGCAGGATCTGCGCGACAGCCTTGACGCCGACCACGCGCCGTGGGACGGGCACGACAGCACCATGGCCGACGCGGACGCACGGCTGCACCCGCGCGACTACTTCATCGCCGGCGTCTGACGATCGCTGGCGTCTGACGATCGCTGGCGTCTGAGGCGCGGGCCCGTGACGCGACCGCCGCCCCCCAGCGGAGGGGCGGCGGGCGTCAAGGGAGCCGGGCTCGCCCGCTCGGACGTCGTTCGGGCGTGGCCCGCGGGCACCCTCCGCCGCCGCGGTCCACGCCGCTTCACCGCCAGGTGAGGGCGAGGCCGACTGACGGCCGCCATCCCGGTGTTGGCCCGGGAAACGCGGTCCGTCGGTCGGTCTCGTCGTGTGTCCGGCGCTCGCGGGGGTCAGGCTCCCGCTGAGGCGGCCTGCGCGCGGACGTCCTCGAGGCGCGTCAACTCCAGCAGCTCGTGCCAGGCGTCGATCTTGGTCCGCTTACGGCCGAACGTGTCGCCCCGACCCTGCTCGGCCTCGTCGATGCGGTACCAGTCCTCCAGCGAGGAGGGGTTCAGGCCCCGGTCACGCATGCGGGCGCGCAGGTCGAGCCGATTCTCCTTCGGGGGGATCGCCGACAGCTCGTCGATCAGGTGCCCGACCGTCTCGGCGGCGTCCGGCTTGTTGGTGCCGACCACGCCGATGGGACCGCGCTTGATCCACCCCGCGACATACTCGCCGGGCTGCCGCACGCCGAGCTCGTCCAGGACGCGCCCCTCGTTGTGCGGGATGATGCCCCGCTCGGCGTCGAAGGGGACGCCGGCGATCGGCACCGACCGGTAGCCGATCGAGCGGAGCATGAGTTGCACCGGGAAGGTCGTCAGCTCGCCCGTCCCGACCAGCCCTGTCGGTCCAGGCCGGGTCTGCTCCACGCGGAGCGCCTCGACCCGGTCCTCGCCGAGGATGGCGTGCGAGCGGCGCCAGAAGCGTAGATGCAGCCGGGCCCGCGGGTTGTCGACCTGGCGTGCCGCAGCCTCTCGGATGGCGTCCACGTTGTTCTGGCGCCTGCGGTCGAGGGTGAGCGTGTCGCTGCGGAAGAAGGCGTCCTCGTTGATCGTCACCTGGACGTCATCCAGGGTGACCAGCTCGCGGAGCTCCTTGGTGGTGAACGAGGCGTCCTCCGGCCCGCCGCGACCGCAGAGGTAGACGTCGGTGACGGTGGAGGCGTGCAGCTGATCCAGGACGTGCTGCGGCATGTCCGTCCACTCCAGCTCCTCCGGGTGCTTCAGGAGGACGCGCGCCACGTCCAGGCCCACGTTGCCGACGCCCACGATGCCCACGCCGGTGAGCGTGTCGAGCTGGAACCTGCGGGCGTCGGGATGTCCGCCGTACCAGGCGACGAACTCCCGGGCCGACCGGCTCCCGGGGAGGACCTCGCCAGGGATGTTCAGCTTCATGTCCTGCTGTGCCCCGGCGGCGTAGATGACGCCGTCGTAGGCGGCCAGCAGTTCCTCACGGGTCACGTCCTGACCCACCTGGACCAAGCCGTTGAAGGCCACCCCCGGCGTATGGAACACCTTGGAGAGCGCCTGGGCGACCGAGCGGATGCTCTCGTGGTCGGGGGCCACGCCGTAGCGCAGCAGGCCGAACGGCGTGGGCAGCCGGTCGTACAGGTCGATCTCGACGGGGATCGTGTCCTGGTTCACCAGAGCCTGGGCCGCGAAGAGTCCCGACGGGCCGGTGCCGATGATCGCCACCCGGCGAACGTCTGCCCCGGGCACGTGCTGGTCCATTGAGCGCACCTGTTCCGGACGGCGCGCGTTCCCCTCAGCGACCGGCGCGCTCGTCCCACTTCCTGAGGGGATGGCAGTGTCCTTGCGGAAGGATGTCACCACCGCAGACCTCCCTTGGCATCTGAGACGGAATTTCCCGTCATCCGAGACGTTCGTCGTCCACGGCCGGCGCTGCTCCGCTGGGTTCTGCCCCGGTCTGTACTGCTCCGGTCTGTTCTGCTCCGGTCTGTTCTGCTCCGGTCTGCACTGCTCAGGTCTGTACTGCTCAGGTCTGCGCCGTCCCGGCCTGCCGGGCGCGTCGGCGCGCCGACCTGCGCGCGAAGCCCCACAGCGCCAGCAGCGCCGCTCCCGCGAGCGTGCCGATGCCGCCGATCGCGGCGACCAGCGCCGTGGCGATCAGGTCGAACGGCCCCACCGGTCGCCCGACCCGCGCCTGTATGACGTCCCGGCAGGTGATGTCGTAATCGCCCGTCTCCGGCGCCGTGAAGATGGCCTCGGCGCGCCAGAGCTGATCCGCGCCCTGCAGGAGGACGGGGGCGGGGCCGTCGAGAGAGATCGGGGCGTCCTCGACGCCGTGGACCTCGCAGCGTGTCGTGGAGCCGCCGCGCGACGTATAGATGGTGCGCTGGTCGCCCTCGTCGAGTTGCACGATGACCCGCCGCTCGTTCGGCAGCAGAACCGAACTGGCGATCGTCCCCTCCGAGATGTCCGCCAGGCGCGTGACGCCGGCCCCCCCGACCAAGATCCCGGCGATGAGCATTCCCACGCCCACCTGCCAGAGGTTTCGCCGGATCCAGCGCGGCAGCCGGACGGTGGTGCGGGTCAACGCGTCGGACAGGTCCGGCTCGGTGTGCTGGTGCGGCCGGGGCTTGCGCGGCATCTGCTCCACCGTGGGGACCCGCGGACGCGATGAGCCGCCGGGTGAGCCGGCGTGCTCCTCCGGGGTGGGCGGCGGGGTCATGGCGCTCCAGTGCGTGGGTGGGGAAGTCCAGTATCCCCCCTGGCGACCGGCACGGTTGTCCCGCCTCCGGATCGAAGGAGCAGGCAGGTGAAGGGATCCTCAAGTACGGAGGGGAACCATCTGTATGACAGTCCCCGGGATGGAATTCGCGTGGTCGACCCAGGGTCGCGGAGCGAGGTCAGGACTTGCGGAAGCGGTCGTACCATTTCGGTTCGGCCTCGCCGGCCTCCAACTCCAGGACCTTGACGTCCCCGAAGACGGCGTAACCGTCCACCGCCACGCGCGGCGCGCCCTCGGGCGCCACCGTGCGCTGCTTGAGGTCGTGATCGCCGAAGACCGTGAAACCGCGCAGGTCCACGTGCACCCCGGGCGGCACGATGATCTTCACGTCCCCGAACACCACGTATGCCTTGACCAGCACCTCGTGGGTCTCGAACGACGCGTCCCGGAGGTCGAGGGTGACGTCGCCGAACACCGGCACGACCGTGGTCTGCTCCGCGATGGTCCACCTGCCGCGGCGCTTCACGTCGCCGAACACGGCCACCATCGACCGCTGGCTCGGCGTCCCGCCGATCCGGACGACCCCGTGGCCGGCCCCCGGCGCCGGCGTCACGCCCTCGGCGCGGATCACCGGCATCTCGAAGCGGGCGGCCCCGGGAGCGACCTCTCCCGGCAGTTGGTCCTGCGGCTCGGGGCCTGACCCGGGGTGGGGCGTGGAGTCAGAAGCGGGGCCGGGAGAGGGGCCCGAAACGCCGGGTTGGCGATCCTGTTCGGACGACATGTGTTCACGGTACTCGTCCCGCACCACGGGGCGCCGCTCGTGGTGGCACGCTTGCCTCATGAGCGAGATCACCCCCTCGTACGACGAGATCGCCGCCGCCCGCGAGTGGTGGGCGGACCTGAGCAGCGACATGCCCGCGGGAGTGCGCGGGTTGTGGTTCGGGATCGCGGACGGCACCGAGGAGGAGCCGTCCCGCGTCGTCTACGTGGCGGGGACCGCGACCTGCGAGCCCGACGACCGGGACGCGGACTGGGCCGCCGACGAATACCTGTGGCGGCCGGAGGAGGAGTTCGTCCTCGACGAGGACGCGGCCGAGATGCTCGGCGACGACTGGGATCTGGTCGCGGACTACGTGGCCTCGCTGGTGCGGTCGTTGGAGTCGCAGGAGGCGGGCGACATCGAGGGCGTCGCGGTCGGTTTCGAGGGTGGGACGCCGGTGTATGTGTGGCCGGGCCAGGGCTGATGTGTCTGCGGCCCGGCCAGGCTGACGCCGGCTGGGCTTGACGCCGCCCGATGGTGGCGGCCCGGCCAGAGTTGGCGTGTGGGTGCGGCCGAACCTCAGGCGCAGTAGTCGCACACGCCGGTCGCCGGCAGCGCCATGAAGCAGGTGGGACAGATGCGAGGCGCCTCCTCGCTCGGGCGCTTCGGCGGGGTGGCCGCCGCGCGCGTGGGGCGCGGCGTGACCCTCCGGGGCCGGGCGGGATCAGAGGACCCGGCGCGAGCCGACGGCGCCTCGGGCGCGGCGGGTTCCGGGCGGCTGGTCTGCGGTCGCGGAAGCCCCCACGCCTCGGCCAGTTCCACCGCCTCGGGCAGCGGCGTGAACAGCGCGCCGCGTGGGACGCGATAGCGAGCCCGGGAGCCGGTGCGCCAGCTGTCCCGGATCGCCGAGAGGCCCCCGGGCGGTGCCTGGAAGTGCTCCCATCGGCCGCCGGTCCCTAGGCTCACCGCGTAAAGGTCCGTCCCGGTCCACAGGCAGATCGCGCTGCGACTGCCCTCGAGCCCCTCCGCGAGCACCCCGATGGGAGCCTCCGCGTCGAGGAGGAGATCCAGCGCGGCCAGCGTCGGTTCGCCGAACCTGCCCATGACCCGCAGAGCGCTCTCGCCGAGGACCTCTGCCTCGTAGTGGCGCTCGTGCGCGGCCTCGAGGGCGGCGAGCACGCCGGCCCCGGGGGCGGGGTCGCCGGAAGGGACGAGCGGATCGGAGTCGGCGGGCGGCGTCGCGTCGCTCATATCTCAGTCATACCAGGAGCTTGCGGGAGAGGGGATCCCGCCCAGCGGCGGAATCCCCTCTCCCGGGTAGCTCTCAGTCGTCCCGTCGGCCCTCAGCGCAGGACGTCCTCCTCCGAGCGGGCGACCCAGGAGCGGAACGTCTCCCCGTCCTCCTTGTCGGCCGCGTAGGCGCGCACGAGGCGCTCGATGTACTCGCCGAGTTCGGCGGACGTCACCTTGTGGCCGCGCAGCTTGCGCCCGTAGCCGGCGTCGTCGCCGAGCTGGCCGCCCAGGTGCGCCTGGAAACCCTCGACCTTCTCCCCACCCTCATTGATCAGCTGGCCCTTGAAGCCGATGTCGGCGACCTGGATGCGGGCGCAACTGTTGGGGCATCCGTTGAGGTTGATGGCCAGCGGGTGGTCCAGCTCCACGTCGGCCAGGCGACGGTCGAGTTCGGGCACGAGGTCGAGGGCCCGGACCCGGGTGCTGACCAGGGCGAGCTTGCAGTACTCGATCCCGGTGCAGGCCATGGTGCCGCGCCGCCACAGGCTCGCCTTGGCCTGCAGGCCGTGCGGCTCGAGCGCCGCCACGAGCGCGTCCACCTTGTCCTGGGCGATGCCGATGACCACGAGCTTCTGGTGGGGGGTGAACGCCACCTTCGCGGCACCCGCCTCGCGCGCCGCGTCGGCGACGTGCCGCAGGATCGTGCCGCTGACCCGGCCGGCGATCGGGGCGAACCCGACGGCGACCGTGCCGTCCTTCAGCGGGGTGACCCCCACGTAGTCCGGTACGACGTGCGGCGGCTGCGCCGCCGGGCCGTCGAGGAGCGGGCGCTTCAGGTATTCGGTCTCGACGATCTCGCGGAACCGCTCCGCCCCGATGTCCTGGATGAGGAACTTGAGGCGGGCCTTGTTGCGCACGCGGCGGTAGCCGTAGTCGCGGAACGCGCGCGTCACCGCGTACCACACCTCCGCCACCTCGTCCTCCGGCACCCAGGCGCCGAGGCTCAGGGCCAGGTGCGGCGCGGTGGACAGGCCACCGCCGACCAGCACGTCGAAGCCGGGGCCGTGCTCGGGGTGGACGACGCCCACGAAGCTGATGTCGTTGATCTCCGGGACGGCGTCCCAGTGCCAGGACACGGACGTCTTGTACTTGCGAGGGAGGTTCGCGAGCGACTCGTCCTCGCGGATGTACGCCTTGATCGCCTCGATCTGCGGCGTGGGGTCGATCTGCTCGTCGGGGTGCACGCCCGCCAGGGGCGAACCCAGCACGACACGGGGGCAGTCTCCGCACGCCTCGCGGGTCCACAGACCCAGCGGCTCGATCGTGTCCCAGATGGCCGGCACGTCCTCGACGCGGATCCAGTGCATCTGGATGTTCTGCCGGTCCGAGATGTCGGCGGTGTCCCGGGCGTACGTCTGCGCGACCTCGCCGATCGCGTCGAGCTGCTCCAGCGACAGCTGGCCGCCGTCGATGCGGATCCGCATCATGAAGTACTTGTCTTCGAGCTCCTCGTCGCTCAGGACGCCCGTGTGCGTGCCGTCCAGCCCCTGCTTGCGCTGCGTGTAGAGGCCCATCCACCGGAACCGCCCGTGCAGGTCGTCCGGGGTGATCGCGTCGAATCCGGCCGTGGAGTAGTGGTTCAGGATCCGGTCGCGGACGTTGAGCGCGGGGTCCTCGCGCTTGTACTCCTCGTTGTGGTTGAGCGGCTCCTTCTCGCCGAGGGCCCACTGGCCCTCGGGGCGGGCCTTCGCGCGGGCGTCGGTGGCCGTCATGCATCCTCCTGAGCGTGGGGTTGGGGCGACCGTACGGGAGCGCGGTGACGATTCGCCCCCATGTCTCAACATCCGATTATGCGACCCATAACGGCGCGTTGGGCGTACGGGGGTGGATGCGGTTCTGCCCCGCCATGCCGTGATGGAGCCGTCGATGGTGATTCAGTCGTTGATTAGGCGGGCCTTAGGCCGTTCGCCGGGGCAGGATGGGGCTGTGAAATCCGTCACCATCGCACCCACAGACCTTGACCGCCTGCACCGGGTGATCGGCCCGGATCGCACCGAGCTGTTGAACGCTTCGCTCAGCACCGCGATGAAGGATCGCAAGGGTGCTCGGGTGTGGCACGTCAACAGCACCGCCACCGGCGGCGGGGTGGCCGAGATGCTGCAGGTCATCCTCGCGTACTGGCGGGCCGCTGGCGTCGACGCCCGCTGGCTCGTCTTCGAGGGCGACCCGCTGTTCTTCGCCACCACCAAGCGCATCCACAACCTGATCCACGGCATGCCGGGGGACGGCGGGGAGCTGGGGCACGCGGAGCGGGCCAACTTCGAGGCCCTCGCGGAGAAGAACTTCGAGACGTTCAAGCCGCTGCTGCGGGAAGGCGACATCGTCGTGATCCACGACCCGCAGCCCGCGGGGATGATCCCGATGCTGAAGGAGCTGGGCCTCCCGGTGGTCTGGCGCTGCCACATCGGGCGCGACGAGCCCAACGAGCTGACCGCGAAGGCGTGGGAGTTCCTGCAGCCGTATGTTTCTCAAGCCGATCGCGTGGTGGTGAGCCGGCAGGCGCACATCCCGCCGGGGATCCCGGACAAGGTCGTGCACGTGATCCCGCCGTGCATCGACCCGTTCGCGCCGAAGAACGACGACATCGACGACGCCGAGGTGCACCGCGTCCTCGTCCGCATCGGCGTCCTGGACGCCGAGGACGACGGCAAGCCCATCACCTTCCCGCGCCTGGACCAGCAGCGGGCCACGCTGTCCGACGACCTGAAGGCCACGCTGATCGGCGACAAGCTGCCGGTCGGCGCGCCGGTGGTCGTGCAGGTGTCCCGGTGGGACCGGCTCAAGGACATGATCGGCGTGCTGCGCGGGTTCCTCGACGCCGACCTGCCGAAGGAGACCCACGTGGCGCTCGTCGGGCCTGACGTGTCCGGGGTGACCGACGACCCCGAGGGGGCCGAGGTGTATGCGGAGTGCGAGGCCGTCTACTACGACCTGACCGAGGAGGAGCAGCGCCGCGTCCACCTCATCTCGCTGCCGATGACCGACCCCGAGGCCAACGCCCACATGGTCAACGCGCTCCAGCGGCACGCCGCGGTGGTCGCCCAGAAGAGCCTCTTCGAGGGCTTCGGCCTCACGGTCACCGAGGGCATGTGGAAGACGCGGCCCATGGTCGCGAGCGCGGTCGGTGGCATCCAGGACCAGATCACCGACGGCGTCTCCGGCCTGCTGATCGCGGACCCGAAGGACCTGACCGCGTTCGGTGAGGCCCTGGCCAAGCTGCTGTCCGACCCCGCGTACGCCGCCACGATCGCTCAGGCCGGCCGGGACCGGGCGCACCAGGACTACCTGGGCGACCGCAGCATCCGCCAGTGGATGGAACTCGTCGCGACGCTCTGAGCGCACCGCCTCGCCCCCGGCGGCGCTTGGTTAGCCGTGCGCTGCCGGGCTCCAGCCCGAGCGGCGCGGCCATTCGGGCCGGCCGCCCGGAGCGGGGGACGAGTTCAGGCGATATTGCGTAGGTCAGGCGATGCTGCGGGAGGCGCCGTCGATGCCGATGGTCTGACCCGAGATCGACCGGGCGGCGTCCGAGGACAGGAAGTACGCCAGCGCGCCGATGTCGTCGGGGTCGACCATGTACTTCAGCGACTGCAGCGCGAGCGCCTCGTTCGTGGCCTGCTCGAGCGTGGTCCCCGCGGCATCGGCCCGGCCCTGCAGGACGGCCTGGATGCGCGCGCCGTCGACCAGCCCGGGCGCGATCGCGTTGACCCGGATCCCATACTCGCCGAGTTCCATCGCCAGCGTCTCCACGAAGGCGAGGATGCCGCGCTTCACGACGGCGTACGGGGCGCGGCGCGGATACCCGTGCCGCCCGCCCAGCGAGGACAGGAACACCAGGGCCCCGGACGGGGACTCCTTGAGGTGAGGGATCGACTCCCGGGTCACCAGGAAGTGCCCGGTGAGGTTGACGTCGAGGACCCGCTGCCAGTCCTGGGTCGTCATGTCCTCGACCAGGCAGGTCGGGCCGGCGATTCCGGCGTTGTTGACGACGATGTCCAGGCCGCCGAGCTGGTCGGCCGCGCGGGACACGAAGGCCCGGACGGCCGCCTCGTCGGAGACGTCGCACAGCTCGCCGGTGACCGTGCCGGGGCCGGCCGAGGTGAGCTCGCTCGCGGTGCGCTCCAGCGCGTCGGCGTCGACGTCGCAGATGTGGACCCGGTCGCCCGCGCGGGCGAAGGTGGCGGCGATGGAGCGGCCGATGCCGCCGGCGCCGGCGGTGACGATCACGCCGCGGGGGGCGTCGGTGGGTGCAGTGGGCATGGGCACACCCTAGGGGCGCGGGGGCGACCACCGGCCGGGAGTGGGCGCACCTCCTGGCGGGGCTCCTCGCGCGGTGGCCGGCTCTCGCCCGGGGCTCCCGTCGCGGGCGATCGCCCGGGCATCGGCAGGTCGACTCCGCATGGCCGTCCGCCGAATCGGAGGGTCTTCCGACAGTGCGACATTCCCTCGTGCGGCGACGAAACGCCCGATTATCCCTAGACTCGCCCGGGGAATACGCCCAGGAGGTCCCTTCATGAGCACTGCCTCGCCGGCCGGAATCCAGGCGGCACCACCGAAGCGCGACACGTTCTCGTCGCGCCGGGTCTTCATCCTGGCCGCCATCGGATCCGCGGTCGGCCTCGGCAACATCTGGCGGTTCCCGTACATCGCGTACGAGAACGGCGGCGGGGCGTTCATGATCCCGTACGCCGTGGC
>CAKUSI010000102.1 GCA_934678955.1 uncultured Austwickia sp.
GGCGGAGATTGAGTCGAGACGGATCAACCCGGCCGGGCCGGGAGCGATGCCTCTCGATCGGGTGCGCGCCGCGCATCCGTACGGGCGTGAAGGTCACCCCTCCGACGCCGCTCGTACGGATGCGCCCAGGCTTCAGCGGCGTGACCCCGAGCGAGTGGCTTCACGCCCATCGGCCGCGACATCCAGCAGTACGCGATCCAGCAGTACGCGACATCCAGACCCGCGACATCGCGACGGCCTTGCGGCCTCGCACCCATGACGACGAAGGAGCAACACCACATGGCCCGTGCAGTCGGTATCGACCTCGGCACCACCAACTCGGCCGTCTCTGTCCTGGAGGGCAACGAGCCGACCATCATCGCGAACGCGGAGGGTGGGCGCACTACGCCGTCCGTCGTCGCGTTCTCCAAGAACGGCGAGGTGCTCGTCGGCGAGATCGCCAAGCGCCAGGCCGTCACCAACGTCGACCGGACCATGCGCTCGGTCAAGCGCCACATGGGCACCGACTGGGCCAGCCCGGACATCGACGGCAAGAAGTACACGGCGCAGGAGATCAGCGCCCGCATCCTCATGAAGCTCAAGCGCGACGCGGAAGCCTACCTCGGCGAGAACGTGACCGACGCGGTGATCACCGTCCCGGCCTACTTCGACGACGCCGAGCGTCAGGCCACCAAGGAGGCCGGCGAGATCGCGGGCCTCAACGTCCTGCGGATCGTCAACGAGCCGACCGCGGCGGCGCTCGCGTACGGGCTCGACAAGGGCAAGGAGGACGAGCTCATCCTCGTCTTCGACCTCGGTGGCGGCACGTTCGACGTGTCCCTCCTGGAGGTCGGCAAGGACCCGGAGGACGGTTTCTCGACGATCCAGGTCCGCGCGACGCACGGCGACAACCGCCTCGGCGGTGACGACTGGGACGACCGGATCGTCCAGCACCTGCTGACCACTGTGAAGAACCAGACGGGCGTCGACCTGGCGAACGACAAGATCGCCATGCAGCGTCTTCGCGACGCCGCCGAGCAGGCCAAGAAGGAGCTGTCCACCGCGACCAGCACCAACATCAGCCTGCAGTACCTCTCGATGTCCGAGAACGGTCCCATCCACCTCGACGAGACCATCACGCGGGTCCAGTTCGAGCAGATGACCCAGGACCTCCTGGACCGCTGCAAGCAGCCGTTCGAGCAGGTGATCAAGGACGCGGGCATCTCCGTCAGCGAGATCGACCACGTGGTCCTCGTCGGCGGCTCGACCCGTATGCCGGCCGTCACCGAGCTGGTCAAGAAGCTGACCGGTGGCAAGGAGCCCAACAAGGGTGTCAACCCGGACGAGGTTGTTGCCGTGGGCGCGGCCCTGCAGGCCGGCGTCCTCAAGGGCGAGCGCAAGGACGTCCTGCTCATCGACGTCACCCCGCTCTCCCTGGGCATCGAGACCAAGGGCGGCCTGATGACCAAGCTCATCGAGCGCAACACGGCCATCCCGACCAAGCGGTCCGAGGTGTTCACTACGGCGGAGGACAACCAGCCGTCGGTGCTCATCCAGGTCTTCCAGGGTGAGCGCGAGCTGGCGGCGGCGAACAAGCCGCTGGGCACGTTCGAGCTGACCGGCATCGCGCCGGCCCCGCGCGGCATCCCGCAGATCGAGGTCACGTTCGATATCGACGCGAACGGCATCGTGCACGTCTCCGCGAAGGACCGCGGCACGGGCAAGGAGCAGTCGATGACGATCTCCGGCGGCAGCGCGCTGCCGAAGGACGAGATCGACCGTATGGTCCGCGAGGCCGAGCAGCACGCCGAGGAGGACAAGAAGCGCCGCGAGGAGGCCGAGGCCCGCAACACCGCGGAGCAGCTGGCCTACTCGACCGAGAAGTTCCTGGCCGACTCCGGCGACAAGGTCCCGGCCGAGACCAAGAAGCCGGTCGAGGACGCGCTTGCCGACCTCAAGGCCGCGCTGGCCAAGACCGGCGACGACGCGGCGAGCGTGGAGGACCTGAACGCCAAGGTCACCAAGCTCAACGAGGAGTCCCAGAAGATGGGGACGGCCATGTACGCCGCCGCGCAGGCGGAGCAGGGCTCGGCGGACGGGGCACCGGGCGCCTCCGACGGTGCTGGGTTCTCGGGTGCCGGCGCCTCGGGTGCGGCCGGGGATGCGGGCTCGGACGACGACGTCGTCGACGCAGAGGTCGTCGAGGACGACGAACCGCGCAAGTGAGTTCCCGCTCGGGTGGGGTCGCGCGTATGAGGCGACCCCACCCGGGCGTTCCCGCCCATCGACTTGGCACACTGACCACGCAGACCGGCGGCCGCGATCACGCCGCCGCCGAGAGGAGCCGACATGACCGATAACGACGGAGCGACCACGCCCGGCGCGGCCGCGACCGGCAACCACGATGGCGGCCACGGCTACGAAGGCCGCCACCACCGCAACCCGGCCGACGCCTCGCCGAGCGCCGCCCAGGCCGCGGCCGCCAAGGCCGCCTACCAGGACGTGCAGAGCAGCACCGGCGGGATCAAGAACCCGCAGACCGCAGACCCCATCGAGGGTGAGAACGGTGAGCGGGTCGCGGCAGACGAGCACGGAGCCCCGGTCACGGCGGATGAACTGCCGCAGACCGCCGACCCCGTCGAGGGGCCTTTCTCATCGGCGTCAGCGTCCGCGTCTCCTGCGGCGCCCCTGGGCGCCACCGGGGAGCCCGGCGACGTCGTGGACGGAGGCGATGCCGGTCTCGCTGCCGAACGCCTCGCCGACCTGCAGCGGCTGCAAGCCGAGTACGTCAACTACAAGCGCCGCGTCGACCGCGACCGCGCCCTCGAGTCGGAGCGGGCGATCGCCGGGATGGCCGAGGCGTTGCTCCCCGTCCTGGACGAGATCCACCTGGCGCGCCAGCACGGCGAGTTGGACGGCCCGTTCCTCAAGATCGCCGACAAACTGGAGATGACCCTTGGCCGGTACGGCCTCGAGCGTTACGGCGAGCCGGGCGAAACGTTCGATCCGACTGTCCACGAGGCGGTCATGCATTCGCACGCCGAGCTGGCGCCGGGCACCACGGAGACCACCGTCGTCCAGATCCTTCAGCCCGGCTTCAAGATCGGCGACAAGGTCCTCCGGGCGGCCCTTGTGGCCGTCGCTGATCCGCTCTAGCCGCCGAATGCGCGGTCTGGTCCCCGATCCGTCGGGCCGCCGGACCTACGGGTCCAGATTCCCCGTGGATCCAGCGCACGGAGCGACGGAGATGCGGACCGGATCACGCCGCCCGGGCCACGCCCGCCGGACCGCCATTCACCATCCATCACACAATCACCCATCACACAATCACCCATCAAGCAACCACCCATCAAGCAACCACCCATCAAGCAACCACCCATCAAGCAACCACCCATCAAGCAACCAACTGAGCGATCAGCGAAGGAGGCACGATGGCCAGCCAAGACTGGTTCGAGAAAGACTTCTACTCGATCCTCGGCGTCCCGGCCGACGCTGACGCCAAGGCGATCAAGAAGCGATACCGCAAGCTCGCGCGCGACCTGCACCCGGACTCCAAGCCCGGGGACAAGGGCGCCGAGCAGAAGTTCAAAGAGATCGGCGAGGCATACGCGGTCCTGTCCGATCCTGAACAGCGCAAGCAGTACGACGCCGTGCGGGCCATGTCCCGCGGCGGGGCGCGGTTCACCGCCGGCGGGCCCGGCGGCGGAGGCGGCGCGGCCGGCTTCGAGGATGTCTTCAGCAATCTCTTCGGTGGCGCCGGGGCCGCGGGCGGCCCGGGTGGCGGGCGAAGCTACACCTACACCCGCGGACCGGGTGGTTTCGGGGGGACGACCTCGTCCGAAGCGCCGGACCTGGAGGACCTGCTCGGCATGTTCGGTGCCGGCGGGGCGGGGGCCGGAGGCGCTGGCGGCGGCTTCGGTGGGTTCGGGGGAGGAACGCCGCGGCGCACCCCGCGCAAGGGCCGTGATCTGCACGCGACCGCGTCGCTGAGCTTCCGCCAGGCGGTCGCCGGGGACACCGTGATCGTCAGCGGGGTCGGGGGCAAGTCGATCACTGCCCGCATCCCCGCCGGCGTCAAAGACGGCGCGACGATCCGGCTGCGCGGCAAGGGCGAACCGCCCATGGGCGCGTCCAGCGAGCCGGGCGACCTGCTGCTCAAGATCACCGTGAAGCCCCACCCGGTGTTCTCGCGGGACGGCGACAACCTCACGCTCGACCTGCCGGTGACGTTCGCGGAGGCGGCGCTCGGCGCGACCGTCCCGGTGCCGACGCTGGACGGTGGGCAGGTCAAGGTGAGGATCGCGCCCGGCACTCCGTCGGGGCGGATCCTGCGGGTCCGGGGCCGCGGCGTAGCGCGCAAGGACGGCAGCGCAGGCGACCTGCTCGCCAAGGTGCAGGTCGTGGTGCCGCAACGGCTCTCCGACGAGGCCCGCTCTGCGGTGGAGACGCTGCAGCAGCTCGACTCCGGGTTCGACCCGCGGGAGGAGCTGGCCCGCAAGGCGAGGAGCGACTGACATGGCCGGCCAGGCTCCGCGTCGCGCCACCGGCCCGAATTCGGCGGCCTCGACCGCCGCGTCCACGACGTCCGCTGCGACGGCCCCCAGCTCAACGAGGACTGGTTCCACGACCCCCGGTTCCACGAGGTCCAGTTCCACGACCCCCGGTTCCACGAGGTCCAGCAGCGCGGGTTCTCACACCTCGAGGCCTGGTACCACGGCGTCGACACTCGATGAGGGCCTCCGCCAAAGTCGTACAAGTGGCGTCTTCTCGCTCGCCGACGCCGCGTTCGTCCCCCACGAGGACGCTCCCGTCTTCGTCATCTCTGTGGCCGCCGAGCTCGCGGGCATGCACGCGCAGACCCTTCGCCAGTACGACCGCCTCGGCATCGTTTCCCCGCAACGGACCCGCGGCGGCGGACGTCGCTACAGCCACGGCGACGTGGCCAAGCTCCTCGAGGTGCAGCGCCTCTCCCAGGAGGAGGGAGTGAGCCTCGCGGGTATTCGCCGCATCATGGTGATGCGCGACGAGATCGAGGCCCTACGTCGGAAGGTCAGCGACCTGGGGGTCGAGCTGGAGCGGCTGCGCCGCGCGGCCGGGGCCTCGCCGCGCGTGTTCGCGGCGGGGCGGCACGGCGACGTCGTAGCCGGTCGGCCGGGGGAGCGGCCCGTGCGGGAGAACTCCCGGGCCGTCGTCGTATGGCAGCCCGACCGCCGTCGCTGACATGAACCAGGGGTGACCCACCTCGACGCGGGACGACACACTCGTACGACGTGTGCCGTCCCCCTTCGAAGTGAGTCACCCCTTCGTGATGTCATGCCGGGGGTATGTCACGTCGAGCGGATGTCTGGAAGGGCGCGGCTGCTGGAGCCGCTCCCGGGTGACGAGCTCAGCCGCCGCTACGAGAGTTTCCTTTTCGTCGTGACAGGCGTCAGCGCGTCCTCGCCGGCGAGGACGCGCAGGACGTTCTGGGCCGCGAGTTCGGCCATCGCCGTGCGCGTCTCCACGGTCGCGGAGCCGATGTGCGGCAGGAGCACCGCGCGGTCCGTCGTGAGCAACTCGGGGTTGACGAGCGGCTCGTTCTCGAAGACGTCCAGCGCCGCTCCCGCGATCTGGCCGGTGGCCAGGGCGTGCGCCAAGGCGGACTCCTTGATGACCGGACCGCGCGAGGTGTTGATCAGGTAGGCCGACGGCTTCATCATCGCCAGCGCGCGCTCGTCGATCAGGTGCTCCGTGGCGGGGGTCAGCGGCGCGTGGAGCGTGATCACGTCGGCGGTCCGCAGCAGCTCGTCCTGGTCGACGCGCTTGGCGGCGAGTTCGGCCGCCTTCGCGGGATCGAGCTCGCGCTCGTCGGAATAGATGATCTCCATGCCGAACGCTTTGGCGCGACGGGCGACGGCCTGGCCGATGGCGCCCATGCCGAGCACGCCCAGGATCTTGCCCTGCAAGCCGCTGCCGAGCATGAAGAACATGCCCCACTGCCAGGTCTGGCCGGTGCGGATCACCCGCTCGGCCTCCGAGAGGCGCCGCGTGACCATGAGGATCGATCCGAACGCCAGGTCGGCCGTCGCCTCGGTGAGCACAGCGGGCGTGTTCGTGGCGATCACCCCGGCCGCGTCCATGGCCGGCACGTCGATGTTGTTGAAGCCGACGGCCACGTTCGCCACGATCTTCAGTTGCGGGCCGGCGGCCTCGAGCAGCTCGGCGTCCACCTTCTCGGTCAGCAGGCAGACCAGCGCGTCCTTGCCTGCGACCCGCTGAAGCAGTTCCTTGCGGGGGATGGGGCCGTCGGTCTCGCGGTAGTCGACGTCGTGTTCGCGGCTGAGCGCGTCGACCGCCGGGTGCGGGAGCCGCCCCGAGATGAGGATGGCGCTCACTTGGACTCGACCCACGCCTTCAACTTGCCCAGGCCCTCGCGGATCCGGTCTTCCGAGATACCCGAGTAGGCGAACCGGACGAACTGGGTGGTCTCGCCCGGCAGGGGCCGCCCGAAGTGGTTGCGGGTGCAGAACGAGCAGCCGGTCTCGTGCAGGGCCTGCTCGGCGAAGTCCGCGAGGCTGGTGGCGCCGACCCGCTGCATCGTCTCGGTGACGTCCGGGAAGAGGTAGAAGGTGCTCTCCGGCTTCGCGAGCTTGAGGCCGGGGATGGTGGTGAGGACGTCGTACGCGGCGTCGCGCCGCCCCCGCAGCGTGTCGACGATCGCCGTGACCTCGCTCTGGTCCCCCTCCAGTCCGGCCAGGCCGCCATACTGCACGAAATGAGCGGTGCAGGATTCGATGTTGGTGTTGAGCGTCCCGAAGTAGTTGCTGAGCGAGGCAGGCACGATTCCGGCGCCGAGCCGCCAGCCGGTCATCGCGAACTTCTTCGAGAACGTGTACAGAATGACGGTCCGGTCCGCCATCCCATTAAGGCTTGAAATCGATTGCGAGACACCCGAATAGCGGGTTTCGAAGTATGCCTCGTCGGACAGCACCCACAGGTCGTGTTCGATCGCCAGGCGGGCGATCGTCTCCCGCTCCTCCGCGGGGGATTCCGCGCTCGTCGGGTTCTGCAGGTCGTTGTAGATGATCGCCTTCGTCTTCGGGCCGATCGAGGCCCTGATGCGGTCCATGTCCAGGGCGAAGCCGCTGTCGGTGGGGACGTAGCCATAGGGCTTGCCCACGCCACCGAGGAACTCGATGAAGCTCTCATAGATCGGGAAACCGGGGTTGGGGAAGAGCACCTCATCGCCCGGATCCATGACGCACTGGAGGAACTTGCTGATCACGGGCTTGCCGCCGGGCTGGATGATGACGTTGTCCGCGGTGTAGGAGGTGCCGCGGCGCAGGTTCGTGTCCGCCGCCAGCGCTTCGCGCAGGGGGGCGATGCCCGGGCCGGGGCAGTAGCCCGTCTTGCCGTCGGCGATCGCCTTGTTCATGCCCTCGACGATCGTGGAGGGGGTGGCCAGGTCGATGTCACCGAGGTGGAAGGGGTAGACCGTGTTGCCCCGCGCGGCCCACTCCGCAGCCGTCGCCGAGACCGCGAATGCCGTCTCCGTGCCCAGATCCTTCAATCGCGCGGCGAGGGCCATGGCCCGCTCCTTTCACCGTAGATCCTTGTCACCGTGGATCCTTGTCCCCGTAAATCCTTGTCTCCGTAGAACCCCCGTCGAGCCCCCCGGAGATTTTCATTGGAGATGAGATGACTCTTGGCATTGAATAAACTACATGCGGGTACGCTGTGCCGTCACTACCTGCGGTGAGTGGCCCACCGCACATCTTCGTCTCCGCCAGCCCCCGATGACACAGGTTCCGCGCAGACAGTGGAGGATGGCGTTAGGACGCGACGCGCGTCGCGCGAGACGATGGATAGAAGGATTCGATGGAACGCTTGCACCCTGCTCTGGGGCCGATCTACGACACGGTTCTGAAGCGCAACCCCGGCGAGAGCGAGTTTCACCAGGCCGTCTGGGAAGTGCTCGAGAGCCTCGGCCCGGTCGTGGAGAAGCGACCCGAGTACGCGCAGGCCTCGATCATCGAGCGCATCTGTGAGCCGGAGCGGCAGATCATCTTCCGCGTGCCGTGGGTCGACGACAGCGGGAAGGTGCAGATCAACCGCGGTTTCCGCGTCGAGTTCAACTCCGCGCTCGGCCCTTACAAGGGCGGGATGCGCTTCCACCCGAGCGTCTACCTGGGCATCATCAAGTTCCTCGGCTTCGAGCAGATCTTCAAGAACGCCCTGACCGGCATGCCGATCGGTGGCGGCAAGGGGGGCGCCGACTTCGACCCCAAGGGCAAGTCCGACAACGAGATCATGCGGTTCTGCCAGGGCTTCATGACCGAGCTGTCCGGCCACATCGGCCACGACATCGACGTGCCGGCCGGCGACATCGGCGTGGGCGGCCGCGAGATCGGCTACATGTTCGGCCAGTACAAGCGGATGACGGGGCGCTACGAGTCCGGCGTCCTGACCGGCAAGGGCCTCACCTGGGGCGGCTCGCGGGCACGCACCGAGGCCACCGGGTACGGCACCGTGTTCTTCGCCGACGAGATGCTCAAGCTGTCCAACGAGAGCTTTGAGGGCAAGAAGGTCGTCGTGTCGGGGTCGGGCAACGTCGCGATCTACGCGCTGGAGAAGGTCAACCAGCTCGGCGGGACCGTCGTCGCGATGTCCGACTCGGGCGGCTACATCGTCGACGAGAACGGGATCGACCTAGAGCAGATGCAGGACCTCAAGGAGGTTCGCCGCGGCCGCATCAGCGAGTACGCGGACGCCAACAGCTCGGCCCGCTTCGTCGAGGGCGGCCAGATCTGGGACGTGCCCTGCGACATCGCCCTGCCCTGCGCCACCCAGAACGAGCTCAGCATCGGTGGGGCGCGCGCCCTGATCGACAACGGCTGCACCCTGGTCGCCGAGGGCGCCAACATGCCCTCGACCCCCGACGCGATCCGCGCGTTCGGCAAGGCGGGCGTCCGGTTCGCGCCGGGCAAGGCGGCCAACGCCGGTGGTGTGGCCACCTCCGCGCTGGAGATGCAGCAGAACGCCTCCCGCGACTCGTGGAGCTTCGAGCACACCGAGGAGCGGCTGCAGGACATCATGGTCGGCATCCACGAGCGGTGCGCCAACACCGCCGAGGAGTACGGCCGGCCCGGCGACTACGTGGCCGGCGCCAACATCGCCGGGTTCACCCGCGTCGCCGACACGATGATGGCGCTGGGCGTCATCTGAGCGCCGACCGGCGGGCGCACAGCACCCGCTGGCTGACCACGTCGGAGTAGAGCTCCAGGTCGTCGAACCGGGCCACGTGGACCACGTCCACGAGGTCCGGTTCCGCCTCCGGCACCACGTCCAGCACCAGGTTGGGCGCCCCGGTGACCACCTCGGGGTGGAACATCACCCCCTGGCGGTCGTCGAACACCGCCGCGTAGAAGATGCCGGTCTCCACCAGGTCCTGGAAGAAGTGCGAGCCGTAGCTCAGCTCGGGCCGGAAGTTGCCCTGGGCGTCGGTCGCCTCCACCAGCGCGCTGGCGTGGTTGATCTCCGCGAACCGCACCGGGACGCCGAGGGCCTCGGTCGTCGTCCCCCAGCGGCCGGGGCCCAGGAGCAGGAACCGGTCGTCGGCCAGGCGGCGGTTGAGTTCGCCGACGAGCCGCGCGGCGCCGTGGCGCTGTTGGGTGCCGAGCTTGAGGTAGAAGTCGGGCCGGACCGCGACCACCCAGCGGATCGGCAGGCGGACGTTGCCGCCCATGAACTCACCGGGGGAGGCGAACAGGACGCCCGCGGCGTCCGCAACCTCGGGCATGCGCACGGCCGCGCCCGGGCCGTGGGTCTGCAGCGGTCGGCACTGGACGATGCTGATGCGCACCGCCCCGCCGGGGGTCGCGTTCACGGTGAACTCGACGTCGACGGGGTAGGAGTAGGCCTCCGACAGGGTGGCCAGGGCGCCCCGCATGAGCGTGGGGAACGGCGTGTCGCCCAGCAGGCCGCGGAAGTCGGCGACGACGGGCGTGGTGGTCGGCGTCCGGCCGCGCTCGGCCAGGCGGCGCAGGGCCGCCTTGTCGGGGCTGGTGAACAGGCCCCAGTCGGCGCGGATGTCGCTGCCGACGAGCTTGGACAGGGGGACCGCGGCCTGCCTCTTGGTCGCCAGGTCGAGCACGTCGACGCCGCGCTGGCTGAACGCCGACAGGTCCTCGGCGTCGGACAGCCGACCGCGCAGCGGCTCGTCGAGGGCGACGATGCGGGCGTGGTCGCTGGTCGTGCGGTCCACGGCACGGGTGCCGAGGCCGAACACGAGGCGGAGCATGCCGGCGTCGGCGTCGACCGACGCGTCCCAGGTGTAGAGGTTCGACGAGTTGCCCACGCCGGCCGCGTGGGGGAAGAAGCGGTGGCCGTGCTGGTCGCCCGAGACCCGCTGGACCAGGATCGCCATCTGCTCGTCGACGTCGGCCAGGCCACGGCTGACCCGGTAGAGCAGCGCCTCCGAACTCATCGCGGAGGCGTACACGGCGCGGATGGCGTCCAGCAAGGCCTCGAGGCGCTCCTCGGGGGTGCCCTGGTTGGTCAGGAAGAAGCTGTCGTACTTGCCCGCGAAGGCGTTGCCGAAGTTGTCCTACAGCAGCGAGCTGGAGCGCACGATGATCGGGGCCTGCCCGAAGTGGGCCAGCATGTCCTTGAACTGCTCGCGCACCGACGGGGAGAACCGTCCGGTCGGCATCAGCTCGTGCAGGACCGCCCCCGCGGAGAGGAACGAGTCGGCGTGCGCCTGCGCGAGCCGGTGCTCCCACCACCCGTTGCTGACGATGTAGTGGTAGAAGACGTCGGCGCCGATGTAGAAGGAGTCGTGCGGCTCGAGGTGGTCGGTGAAGCGGCCCTCGGGGTCGCGCTCCAGGATCGCGCGGGCGGTCAGCATGCCGACCGCCTTGCCGCCGATGTGCCCGGTGCCGACCTCGCGGGACGCCACCACCACCAGGTCGTCGAGCGTCAGGTGGCGGCGGGCGAGGACGACCATCCGGTCGGCCGTGCGGCCCAGCAGCGCCTCGGCGAGCAGGGAGTGGGCCTCCTCCTGCTCGGCCCGCGTGCCGTCGAGCGCCTCGAACGCGTCCTCCACCAGGCGGCTCCAGTGGTCGGGACGCCGCCGCAGCCGCCGGCGCGACGCCGACAGGCGGGCCGAGGCGGCCGAGGAGGTGACCGGGGTCGCCTGGTCGCCGGAGATGAGGTGGGGGTAGAACATCGTCGCGGAGCTGCGCCCGTCGACCTTGAGGGGGTGGACGTAGGTGTCGCCGCCCACGACCTGCAGGTCGAACAGCACCTGGGTGGTCTCGCGGATGCCGGTCACCGTCGACACGTCCACCTCGTCGCGCGGCACCGGGAAGTAGGCGATCGTGTCCAGGGCGAACAGCAGGGGGCAGGTG
>CAKUSI010000103.1 GCA_934678955.1 uncultured Austwickia sp.
GGTCAGGGCGCGCTGGGCGCGGGCACCGGCGCGCCGGGCGCCGGCTTCGACCCGGCGACCTTCGACCCCAGCAAGCTCCCCAAGGGGTTCGACAAGTTCCTGAAGTAGGGATGCGCCCCTGCTCGCGGCTCACGCGCGGCCGAGGATCACCTGCGCCATGTCGTTCAGAGCTGCGCGCGCTTCGGGGGTCCACACCGCCATGGGGTAAACGTGCGGTGCGCCGGGCACGTCGAAGAGTCGGGTCGGCGTGCCGGCCTCGCGTGCCTTCTCGGCGAACAGGCGGGCGTCGGGGGCCAGGATGTCGGCGCCGCCCTGATAGACGGTGATCGGCGGTAGCCCGCTCAGGCGGTCATACAGGGGGCTCACCAAAGGGTCGGTCGTCGCCCGGTCGCCCGCCCACGCGCGCCCGGCCGCCACCAGGCGATTGCACTGCAACATCACGTCGACGGGATCGAGCTCCCAGGCGTCCGGGTTCGCCATCGACAGATCGACCCACGGCGCGACGAGCGCCACCGCGTCGATCGTGGGGCCGCCGAGGTCGCGGGCCCGGATGGCCTGAGCCATCGCCAGCGCGCCCCCGGCCGAATCACCGCCGACGACCAGGCGTGCGCGCAGGTCGCCGACCGGCGCGGCCAGGCGCTCGTTCAGGGCGTCGATCAACGGGAGGGTGTCGTCGAAGCGGTAGTCCGGCGCCAACGCGTAGCTGGGCACGACCAACGTCGCCCCCGATCGCCGCTGCAGTCGGTCGAGCATCAGCCAGTGGGCCGGGTTCAGCGGGTCGATGAAACCGCCGCCGTGCCAATAGACCAGGACGGTGCGCGTCGCGCCCGACACCGGCGCCATCCACAGGACCGGGCGGCCGGCCACCTCCCACCGGGAAGTGGCCGTGCGGGACCGGAGACCGCGGTGGGGGATCGCCTCACGACGGTTCGGATCCAGCACCGCGGCCAGCTGGTCGGGAGCGTGGTCGGCGCCCCCGGCCGCGTGGACGACGACGCCGATCAACGTCCGGGTGAGGGTCATGCTCAGGCTCACGTGCACCTCCCGTCACGACTTCTGCCGAGCATGCCCCACGGCGCGGTATCAGTGAAGGCGTGTCCGCCCGCCCGAGGGACTCCGTCAGAGGCTGTCCCCGAAGTCCGTGCGGAACTCCGCCAGCAGGCGTTCCTGCCAGTCGCCGATCGGTTCGAGGCGACCGTAGAAGAAGCGCAACACCTCGGGCTCCTCCACCCACCGCAGACCGCCGATGATGTGTCGCACGGAGTGCAGCCAGGCGATCCGGTCGACGGCGTAGGACACCTGCGACAGCGTGAAGACCCGGCGCGGCATGGCCAGGCGCACCAGCTCCATCTCGGCCATCGGCTCGGTCCCGTCCTCCTCGCGCTGCTCCGAGACCGTGCCGCGCTCCATGCCGCGCACGCCGGAGGCGAGATAGATGGCGGCGGCGAGGGCGCCGCCGGGGTATTGGTCCTGGGGCACGTGGTCGAGGAAACGCATCGCGTCGACGTGACACCCGAGCCCCCCGGCGGGGGTGATGACCGGCACGCCCCGCTTTGCCAGCTCGGCCACCATGTGCTCGATGAACTGCGGACCCTGGCAGATGTTGTCCTCGTCGAGGAGCTCGTCGAGCCCGATCGTCATGGCCTCCATCTCACGCACCGACATGCCGCCGTACGTGAGGAACCCTTCGAACAGCGGCACCAGGCCGCGCATCTTGCGGTAGACCTCTTCGTCCCGCACCAGGATGCCGCCACCGCGGGCGCAGGTGATCTTGCGCGCGGAGAAATAAAAGATGTCGCAGAGGTCGGCGATCTCACGGGCAATCTGGGCGATGGACTTGCCCTGCTCAGAGGACTCGCGGCTGGCGATGAACCACAGGTTGTCGCTCAGCAGGCTGCCGTCCATCACGAGCAGCAGGCCGTGCTCGTCACACACCTGCCGGATGTCGCGCAGGTTCTGCAGACTGTGCGGCTGTCCGCCGATCAGGTTCGTGCCGGTCTCCAGCCGGACGAACGGAATACGCTCGACACCGACCTCGGCGATGAGTGCGCGCAGCTTGTCGATGTCCATGTTGCCCTTGAACGGGAACTGCGAATCGACCTTGAGCCCCTCGTCGGTGTAGAGCTCCTCCACCCGGCCGCCCGCGAGCACGATGTGCGCCTTGGTGGTCGTGAAGTGGTAGTTCATCGGAACCACGGACCCCGGCGTGACCAGCGTCCGGCAGAGGATGTGCTCGGCGGCGCGGCCCTGGTGGGCGGGCAGGAAGTACGGCATTCCGAAGACCTCGACCAGCTTGTCGTACAGGCGCTCGAACGTCGCCGACCCCGCGTAGCTGTCGTCCGCGACGAGCATGGCGGCCTGCTGGCGGTCGCTCATCGCGTTCACACCCGAGTCGGTCAGCATGTCCATGAAGACGTCGGCGTTGCGCAGCAGGAACGTGTTGTTGCCCGCGTCGGCGATGGCCTGCGCGCGTCGCTCGATCGGGGGCAGGTGCAGCTTCTGCACGATCCGCACCTTGTGCATCTCGAGGGGGATCTGCTCGCCGCTGGAGAACTTGACCTGTGCCATGACGCCTTCTTCGCCGCCTCTTCGTCGTCCCGATCGAACTGCCGCCCGGGCCGAACCAGCCGGGGCGCGCCGGCGGCAGCGCCGCGCGGCCGGGACCAACCCTAGAGCGGGTGGGAGCCTGCCAGAGGGCGGCTCGCGGGATGAATCGGCGGCGCGCCGGGGAGGCGCCGCCGCGAGGCCGACCCGCCGAAGGTAGGTCACCGGCGCGCGGCGCGCGGGTAGGTTGCCCTCATGAGTGCCGCGGCCCTGCAGGTCACCGGACGGATCCGGGTGGACGGCGAGCGGATCCTCGATCGCTTGTGGATCCTCGACGGACGGGTCTCGTTCAGCCCGCCTAGCTCGGGCGAGGTCGAAACCGTGCGCGGGTTCGCGATCCCCGGGCTGGTCGACGCTCACGCCCACGTCGGCCTGGAGGAGACCGGGGCCGTGGGACGGGAGCGGACGGAGGCGCATGCGCTCGCCGAGAGAGATGCGGGGGTCCTGCTGATCCGGGACGCCGGCTCCTGCGCCGACACGGCCTGGATCCACGAACGGGAGGACCTGCCGCGGCTGATCCGTGCGGGTCGGCACGTCGCCCGGCCCAAGCGATACGTCCCCGGTTTTGCCCATGAGATCGAACCCGACGACCTCGTGGCCCAGGTCCGCGCCGAGGCCCGGGCCGGGGACGGCTGGGTGAAGCTCGTCGGCGACTGGATCGACCGCGACCGCGGTGATCTCGGGCCTCTCTGGCCCCGGGAGGTGCTGGCTGCGGCGGTCGCGGCCGCCCACGAAGAGGGCGCGCGGGTGACGGCGCACTGCTTCGCCGAGGAATCCCTCGCCGACCTCGCCGCCGCGGGCGCCGACTGCGCGGAGCACGCGACGGGCCTCGTGACCGACACCATCGAGGCGTTCGCGGCCGCCGGGACCGCGATCGTCCCCACGCTCATCAACACGCTGAACTTTCCCTCCTTCGCCGCGGCGGGGCGGCCGCGGTTCCCGTCCTACGCGGCCCACATGCTCGACCTACACGCGCGGCGCTACGACACGGTCAGCGCGGCCCACGAAGCCGGGATCCCGATCTATGCCGGGACGGACGCGGGCGGGCAGCAGAAGCACGGGTTGATCGCGTACGAGGTCCTGGAGCTGGCGAGGACCCGGATGAGCGACGTGGACGCACTGGGGGCGGCGTCATGGGCGGCTCGGAAGTGGCTCGGTCGGCCCGGGCTCGAGGAGGGTGCCGAAGCGGATCTGGTCGTCTACCTCGACGACCCGCTGGAGGATCTGCGCGTGCTCGCCCGACCGCACCGAATGCTGCTGCGCGGGCGTCCCGTCCGCGGATGACCGAGCCGTCCGGCCCGGAACCGTTCTGCGCCACGGGTGAGCGCGTGCGGGTCGCTCCCGTCACGCGGGGCGACCTCGAGCCCTACCGCCAGGCCGTCGAGACATCGCGACACCGCCTCGCCCGGTGGAACCCCGTCGACCCCGAGGATCTGGAGCGGCATCTGCGGTTCCAGTCCAGCGGTCACCGGACGTTCATCATCCACGCCCTCCAGCCCGCCGGAGCGCACGGGATCGTGGGGCGGGTCAACGTGACCGGGGTCGTGCGGGGCCGCGCGTTCAGCGCCCAACTCGGCTACGACGCCTACGACCCGTACGTCGGGCAGGGGCTGTTCGTGCAAGGCCTGCGCCTGGTCGTCGGCCTGGCGCTCGCGCCCGAGCCGCTTGGGATGGGGATGCACCGGCTGGAGGCGGCTGTGCAGCCCGGCAACGTGACCTCAGCGGGGGTCCTGCGTTCCCTGGGATTCCGGACGCGCGGCGACTGGCCCGCTTACCTGTGGCTCCCCGACGAGCGGGGCCGCTCGGACTGGCGCGACCACCTCGTCTTCGGGATCGTCGCGTCGGAATGGCCGCCACCCGCCTACGATCTGGCGCCGCCGGATCCTCCCGTGGTGGCGCTGTCGCCCGGGGACGAGGCGATCGGCGCCAGGGTGGCGGCCGAGCTGTCGGTGCCTCTGCTACGGGCCGCGCTCCTGGAGTCCTTGGGGGCGCAGGGCTGCGCGTCGCTGCTGGCCGACTCTCCCGGCGCGGTGCTGCTGGTCCCGGACGACTGGCCTCTTCGCGACGTGCTGCGCAAGGCCGGCTACCGGCCGGACCGCGCGCTGGACGGGCGCGCTCTGACGCCGGGCCGGAGCAGACGCGAGCCCCGCAGCCGGGAGGATGTCGCCCTTGCCTGCCGGTTGGCCCTGCAGGCCAGGGCGGTCGCGCGGGGCAGCCTGCCCGCCGGGAGGTGAGGTGCGAGGAGGAGGTACGGGCTCGCGTCTGGCACAATGGCACGCGTATCCGTGCCCGCGGGACCCTCTCACCCCTCGGCGCGGCTTGAAAAGCCCGTCCACCGGCGGTCCCCACGCGGGTCAGGTCCGGGCTCACCCGTAGCTGATCGGGCTCGCCCGTCACCAGATCCATCGAAGGAGAGACCACCCTCGTGGCCGTCAAGATTCGCCTCAAGCGCATGGGCAAGATCCGTGCGCCGTATTACCGCGTCGTCGTCATGGACTCGCGCACCAAGCGCGACGGTCGGGCGATCGAGGAGATCGGGAAGTACCACCCCACCCACGAGCCGTCTGTGATCGACATCGACGGGGAGCGCGCCCGTTACTGGCTGAGCGTCGGCGCCCAGCCGACCGAGCAGGTCGAGGCGCTGCTGAAGATCACGGGCGACTGGCAGAAGTTCAAGGGCGTCGAGGGCGCCGAGGGGACTCTCAAGCCGCAGCCGAGCAAGCCGTCGAAGAAGGAGCTGTACGAGGCCGCGATGGCCGTCGCCGGCAAGGCCGACGACGAATTCGCCAAGGCTGGTCCGACCACCCGCAAGAAGGCGGCCAAGCCCGAGGCGGCGAAGGAGGAGGCCCCGGCCGAGGTGGCGAAGGACGAGGCTCCGGCCGAGGCCGATGCTCCGGAGGCCGCCCCCGAGGCCGCGACGCCGGCGGCCGACGCCGCTGCCGAGGCGCCCGAGGAGGCCGCGCCGGTCGCGGAGTCCTCGGACGAGGCCCCGGCCGAGGCGTGAGCGTGATCGAGGAGGCCCTGGAGCACCTGGTCCGGGGCATCGTCGACCACGACGAGGACGTGGTGGTCCGACACCGGGAGTTGCGCCGCGGTGACGTGCTCGAGGTGCGGGTACACCCCGATGACCTGGGTCGCGTCATCGGGCGATCCGGCCGGACGGCGAGTGCCCTGCGGACGGTCATCTCCGCGCTCGCGAACGGCAAGCCGATCAGGGTCGACATCGTCGACACCGACCGGCTCCGCTGACGTCGGCGGAGCACGCCCGTGCCCGCACCGGCGCAGGTCGTCGTGGCCCGTATCGGTCGCCCGCACGGGCTGCGCGGAGAGGTCACCGTGCAGGTCCATACGGACTCGCCCCGCGGCCGGTTCGTCGCGGGCGCCTCGTTCGGCACCGAACCGGACGTCGGGCTTCTGACGCTCCAGAGCGCCAGGGTCCACCAGGGTGTGTGGCTGCTTGCCTTTGCAGGGCGCACCGATCGGGACGCGGCGCAGGCGCTGCGCGGAACCCGGCTCACCGTGGACTCGCGGAGCCCGGGCGCGGCGGGCGAACCCGCAGTTCCGATCGACGTGTCGGACGCCGCGCGGGAGACCGCCCCGGTGGACGATCTCGCGCCGCCGGAGCAGGGCCTCGACCTGGCCGACGACGGCTGGTATCCGCAGGAGTTGGTCGGGCTGAGCGTCCACGACCTCCAGGGGCACCGGATCGGCGAGGTGGTCGGGCTCGAACTGCGCGGGGCCCAGGATCTGCTGGAGGTCCGGCTGGACGACGGTCGGACCGGCCGGGTGCCGTTCGTGACTGCGCTGGTGCCCGTCGTCGACCCCGCGGGCGGCCGGGTGGTCATCGACCCACCGACCGGGTTGTTCGATCTCGAAACGGGGTGAGCCGTGCGGATCGACGTCGTCACGATCTTTCCCGACTACCTCGCCCCGCTGGAGCTGTCCCTCATCGGTAGGGCGCGCCGGGAGGGTCTGCTCGACATCCGTGTCACCGACTTGCGCGACTTCACCCACGACCGGCATCGCACCGTCGACGACACCCCGTACGGCGGCGGTGCCGGCATGGTGATGTCGCCCCAGCCGTGGGGCGAAGCTCTCGACGAACTGCTCGGCCCGACCGAGACGACCCCGACCGAGACGACCCCGGTCGAGCAGCGGCCGGTGCTCGTGGTGCCGGGACCAGCCGGGCAGCCGTTCACGCAGGCGGTGGCGGCCGAGCTGGCCGCGTACCCCTGGCTCGTCTTCGCCTGCGGTCGGTACGAGGGCATCGACGAGCGCGTGCGCGAGCACGCGCGGGACCGTCTCGGCGGTCAGCGGGTCCGGGAGATCTCGCTCGGCGACTACGTGCTCAACGGGGGGGAGGTCGCCGCCCTCGCGATGATCGAGGCGCTCGCGCGTCTGCTGCCCGGAGTCATCGGCAACGCGGATTCCCTGATCGAGGAGTCCCACGCCGGGGGGTTGCTGGAGTACCCCGTCTATACCAAACCGGCGAACTGGCGAGGGCACGAGGTGCCCGCGGTGCTCCTGTCCGGGGACCACGCCCGCATCGCGGCGTGGCGGTCGGAGGTCTCGGCGGCACGTACGGCGGAGCGCCGACCCGACCTACTGGCACCGGAGGCGGCGCGCACCGACGCGGGCGACTTCCCCCTCGCGCTGGCCCTGCCCGCGGATGCCGGGGAGCTGTGGACGCTCACGCTGGCATGCGGCGCGGCCGGCGAGAGAGCACCCGCCCTCGCCGATGTGCAGGCCGCTCTCTCCCCGGCCTCCCCGCGCCGCGTCTGGACAGCCCGCGATCCCGGGTCGCGCCGCCTCGTGGGGTCGGTGTGCGCTACCGCCGTCGGCGATGCCTGGCAGGTGGATCCGGCCCTGGTGGCTCCTGACCTGCGAGGCCGTGGACTCGGGCGGGCTCTGCTGGCCCACGCCGTGGCTCACGCCCAACCCGGGCTCGCACGCGTCCGGATCGCGCTCCTCGCGCCGAGCGGCCGCACGCTGCGGGCATACCGGAAGGCCGGGTTCCGGCCGGTCGATGGCGGGACGGACTTCGGTTCCGGGTCGGCGATCGTGGCGCTGGAGCGCTCGCTTCCCGGGGATCGGTCGCGCTGATCTCGGTGGGGCCACAGGCTCGCCACGTCCTGCCCGCGAGGGAGGCTCCCGGCGCTCGATTTCGGGGGAGGATGGCCGGTCTGGCAGAATGGCACCTCGCGCTCGGGTATCGCGCGGCCCCTTCCACGGGGGGATGTGCAGCCGGCACCGTCAGGTCCGGCGCATGCGGTCGGCCCGATGCGCGTACCACTTGAGACTCACCACCCGCGGCGGCCCGTGGCGCCGCGAAGGAAGCGATACGCCATGCACTCTCTCGACGCCGTCGACGCTGCCAGCCTCCGCGACGACATTCCGCCCTTCCGCGCCGGTGACACCGTCAAGGTTCACGTCCGGGTCGTGGAAGGGACACGCTCCCGGGTCCAGGTCTTCCAGGGCGTCGTGATCCGCCGGCACGGCCGCGGGATCGGGGAGACCTACACCGTCCGCAAGGTCAGCTTCGGCGTCGGCGTCGAGCGCACGTTCCCCGTGCACTCCCCGGTGGTCGAGACCATCGAGGTCGTCACCCGCGGCGACGTGCGGCGGGCGAAGCTGTACTACCTGCGCGACCTGCGTGGCAAGGCCGCCAAGATCCGAGAGAAGCGCGAGACGAGCGCACACTGAGCGATCAGTCGCCGCAGGCCCGAAACCCCGCGACGGCGCCGGCGCGCGACGGGGCGACGCTGCGCGTGACCCGTCGGCCCCGACCTCCGTGGGTGGGGTGGCTGATCACGGCCGTAGTGGTGCTCGGGATCGTGGTGCTGGCCCGCCTGATCATCGTCGAACCGTTCTCCGTCCCGTCCGAGTCGATGGAGCCGACCCTCGAAGTGGGGGAACGGATCCTTGCGGGGAAATGGCCGGATGCCCGTGAGGTGCATCGCGGCGACGTGGTGGTCTTCGACGGGGCCACGACGTTCGGGCCCGTCGGACCCACGCCGAACGCCCTGAACCAGGTGCTTGCTGCGACGAGCGGACATTCGGCGGACAGCGTGTACGTGAAGCGGGTCATCTCCACCGGAGGAGAACGCGTGACCTGCTGCGACTCCGGCGGTCGGCTCACGATCGACGGTGTCGCCCTGGAGGAGCCATACCTCATGGCGGGGGAGGCGCCGAGCCTCGCCACGTTCGACGTATGGGTGCCGCCAGGTCGTCTGTGGCTGATGGGGGACCACCGGTCACGGTCGAAAGACTCACGCTCCCACCTTGGTTCGCCGGGTGGGGGTACCGTCTCCGCTGAGGATGTCATCGGCCCGGTGGTGTTTCGCTATTGGCCCCTCGATCGGTTCGGTGTCGGAGTAGGAGGACCATGAGCGGCTCAGAGCCCCCGGAGGGCGGCGAAACCTCCGCGGCGGAGGAGGCCGAGACGCCATCGGAGGGATTCGTCAGCGGGGTGTTGACGCTGCTGCGCGAAGTCGCGATCGTCGTGGTGTTGGCCCTGGTCCTCTCCGTGGTCGCCAAGACCTTCCTCGTCCAGAGCTTCTTCATCCCATCGGACTCGATGAACGACACCCTGATCCGCGACGACCGAGTCGTGGTCAGCAAGCTGACGCCCGGTCCGTTCGACCTGTCCCGCGGCGACGTGGTGGTGTTCGAGGACCCCGGGCACTGGCTGCAAGGTGCGCCCAGGCTGCCCGAGGACACAAGCCTCGGCCAGCGCCTCAAGGACGGACTCACCTGGGTGGGCATCCTGCCCAGCCAGGAGGACAACCATCTGATCAAGCGCGTCATCGGACTCCCGGGTGACCACGTGCGGTGCTGCACGGTGGACGGCCGGTTGGAGGTCAACGGCACCGAGGTGAGCGAGGGCTATCTCTATCCGGGAGACGCGCCGAGCGGGATGCCGTTCGACGTCACCGTGCCAGAGGGCCGCGTCTGGGTCATGGGGGATCACCGCTCGGACTCCTCGGACTCGCGCTACCACGACACGAACCCGCAAGAGCTCGCGATCCCGCAGCCGGGAGCAGAGGGCTACCCGGACGGGCTCGGAACAGACCCGCGCGACCACACCGGATACTTCGGGAGCGTGCCGATCGACCGGGTCGTCGGTCGCGCCGTCGCGATCGTCTGGCCCCTCGGGCGGCTCACGACGTTGGGTGGCCAGGATGCGACGTTCGGCAGCGTGCCGGCCCCCTCGCCCGGCGCGTCCGCGCCATCTCCGACCGGGCCATGATCGGCCACGAGGAGCCACCAGCGACGAACCTCCCCGTCCCTGTCGGTCCTGTCGCCCCTGTCGTCCCTGTCGGTCCCGTCGCCCCTGTCGTCCCTGTCGGTCCGGCGACCGCGGCATCGCCGCGGAGACGTCGACCCTCACCGCCTCCCAGTCTGCGCGTGGAGCGGTCCTTGCACCGCGAGGGATTCGCCGTACTCGCCGGGATGGACGAGGTGGGTCGCGGGGCGCTCGCGGGCCCGGTGAGCGTCGGGGTCGTGTGCATCGATGAGCGCGCACGGACCGCGCCCCGCGGGGTCCGGGACAGCAAGCTCCTCACGGCGCAGCGACGTGAGGAGTTGGTCGCCCCCATCCGGCGCTGGGCGCTGGCCTGGGGCGTGGGTCACGCGTCCTCGATGGAGATCGACGAGGTGGGCATCATCGCCGCGTTGCGGCTCGCGGGCCGTCGGGCGCTGGCGGCCGCCGGGATCCGGCCCGATCTGGTGCTGCTCGACGGACGCCACGACTGGCTCTCCGATCCGGCCGCGCAGGGGCTTTTTGGGTTGTTGTCGGACGCGCCGGCCGTGCCGCCGGTGCGGACCCGGATCAAGGCCGATCTGACCTGCTCCTCGGTCGCTGCGGCGAGCGTCCTGGCCAAGGTGGAGCGCGACGGCCTGATGCGGGGTCACTCCGCGGACCATCCCGCCTACGGGTGGGAGGTCAACAAGGGGTATGCCGCGCCGGAGCACCTCGCGGCTCTTTCCACCCACGGCCCGTGCGTCCTGCATCGGCGCAGCTGGCGCCTCCCGGGTCGGACCGCCTCGCAGGGCACCTGCCCGGACAACCTCGACGATGCCCCGGGCGAGGCGTGCGCCGGCGTTGTCAGCGCCATGGTTCATGATGTTCCGGACGAGGAGGTGGGGCGCGATGGGCGCTGAGGACCTGGAGAAGTACGAGACCGAGATGGAGTTGCAGCTCTATCGGGAGTATCGGGATGTGGTCCACCTGTTCAGCCACGTGGTCGAGACCGAGCGGCGCTTCTACCTGTGCAACGCGGTCGACGTGAAGGTCCGCAACGACTCCGGCGAGGTCTACTTCGACGTCTCTATGTCCGACGCGTGGGTCTGGGACGTCTACCGGCCTGCCCGCTTCGTGAAGAACGTGCGGGTGGTGACGTTCAAGGACGTCAACATCGAGGAGCTGGCCAAGTCCGATCTGGAGGTCCCGGAGGACGACGACTTCGGCCGCTGAGGGGGCACCGCGGCGTCGAGCGGGCCTGCCTGGTCGGTGACGGCGGTTCGTCCACAGGCCCTCAGGCAGCGGGCCGTATCCACACCCCGTCAGGTCACCCTGTCGCGGCGCAGCGCCGGCGAGGACGCTGGGCGGCATGGCAGCTCCCGACGCACCCGACGTTCACCCTCCCCGAGCCGGTTCCCGCTCCACACGCCGCGTCGAGCACGCACCGGACCGGCGTCGGAT